>PMOH01000445.1 GCA_003161515.1 Deltaproteobacteria bacterium | reverse complement strand
GCCGCGCTCAAGCTCGGACTGACCGCGGTCGGCGGCAGCGACGCACATTTCGCGACTGCAAAGTGGTTCATGACCGTCGCGACGGAGTTCGAGCGCGAGGTAAAGACGGTCGAGGAAATGTGCGTAGAAATTCGCGCCGGCCGCGCGCGCCCCTATATCTTTCCCGATCCGCCCGCGTGAGCCGCGACTGGTGCCGCAGCGACCGTGTCCCCGCTTTCCAACTCTTGCGTAAATTGGCGGATGTCCTGCGGACGCCCTGCTGCAATCAGTTCGTCGCCCTCTTTCAGCGGGCGATCGGGGGTAATCGGTGAGAAGCCACTACCTGGGTTGTTCGCGTCCTGGACTGCCAGAACCGTGACGCTGAAGCGCGCGCGCGGATCGAGTTGACGTACCGTTTTTCCCGCAGCGTTGGCCGGGACCGTGAGCCGCGTCACGCGATAACCCGTCGCCCAGTAAATATTTTGGTCGCGCGTTGCTAGCGTCGAGAGCGAGACCGATACGCGATTCAAAGCCTGTGCGATTTGCCGTTCGGTCACGAGTCCGAGGAAGCGCCGTGTCAAGCGTTCGACCACCGGTACCTCGTCGAGGCCTTCATGCTCCATCAGCTGGCTCGCTTCATCGAGATTCGCGTCGAGAAGCACGGTGGGAGCATGCGTATTGCAGATGTCGAACGCGTTGACGAGCGGCTCGAGCTCCTGTCCGCCGCTGATCATCGACAACAAATCGCGGACCACGATCGTCCCGACGAAGATGCCGTCGCTGTCAACGACTGGCAGCGTGGATTGGGCGGTTTCACCCGCTGAGCGCAGGACCTCCGAGAGCGAAGTGCTCTCGGATACGATCGTCACGTTCTTGGTGACGACGGCGCTGACCGGTATGAGCGTGAGCGCGAGGCGTTCGCGGCCGATTTGCAGCTTCTTGCCGGCACGCGCGAGGCGGAACTCGTCGATCGATTCGGTTTCGATCGCACGCGCGACGACCAGCGCAGTGATGGTCGCGATCATCGACGGCAACGCGATGGTGTCGCTGTGCGTCATCTCCCAGAGCAGAAACAGCGCGGTCAGCGGCGCGTGCGTGGTGCCCGCCAGAAATGCGCCGAGCCCGACCAGCGCGTACGATCCGCGCGGCCCGGTCAGCGAAGGAATCACCATCGCCGAAACGCGCTGGAACAATCCGCCCGCCATCGTGCCGATGAAAAAAGTCGGGCCGAAGGAACCGCCAGGCGCACCGGCTCCGAGCGACACGCTGCTGGCGAAAATTTTGGCGCAGGTCATTGCCGCGAGCATCCCGATGCCAAACTCGCCGGCCATCGCGGCATTGATCACTGGATATCCGTCGGACAGATTTTGCGGCAGCCAAATCGCAATTACGCCGACGACTGCCAATCCCGCTTCGAGCTTCAACCAAACCGGAAGATCGAGCCTGCGAAACCATGCCTCGGTCGCGTTGAAGAACCGGATATATCCCGCCGCCAGCGCGCCCAGCGTCGCGCCCATCAGCGCATACGTCGCCATCTCCCAGTAACTGCGCAACACAAATTCCGGCGCGAGGAACACCACCGAGTTGCCGACGATCGCGCGCGAGGTGATCACGGCGGTGAAGGTCGCGATGATCAACAACGTGAGGTTGGCGATTTCGGTGTGGCCCAGCAGGACGATTTCCTGCGCGAACATCAGGCCGCCGATTGGCGCGTTGAAGGTCGTCGCGATGCCTGCGCCGGCTCCAGCAGCAATCAGCACCTTGGCCCGGTCGGGCGATAATTTTCGGAGCTGCGCAATTGTCGATCCGATAGCACCGCCGACCTGCGCGATCGGGCCTTCGCGACCGACCGACGCTCCTGCGCCCAATGAAAGCGCCGCGCCTGCTGCCTTTACGAAAATCCAACGGCGCTTGAGTCGCGCTGTGCCGAGGTTGACCATCTCGAGGAAATTCGGAAAGCCGTAACCGAGCACGTCGCCGGGAAAAATGCGGTCAAGCAGCAGTATCGCGACGCCGCCGCTCAGCAGGATCACAGGAGTCAGCGCGCGATGCCATCCGCCGAGCCCGATCGCGAGCGCGTTCCACTCGAGCACGCGAAACAGCCACGAAAAAAGTTCGATCAGTTTACGAAAGCCGAGATTGCCCAGCGCCGCCAGCACGCCGACGATCACTGCGAGCAGGATCAGCTGGACATACTCGAACTGATCGACGCGCAGCGAAAGTGTAGGTCGTCGCATGGGTGGTGCCGGACGTCGTCACACGCCGAGAAACCTGTGCGCCACCGCCAGGAACTCGTCGAGGCGATCGTGATGTACCCAATGGCCGGCCTTGTCGATCGTCACCGACTCCGCGTGCTTGAAGGCCTGGATGCGCCCGTCTTTGACCCAATCGCCCGCCCACGACTCGGTGCCGCGAATCAACATCGTCGGGCACGTGATGCGCCCCCAGATTTCGCGCGCGTCGCGATTGTTAAACATGTATGGCGAGGTGGCGTGAACGTAGTTGTCGAACTTCCACGAGTAGGTGCCGTTCTCGTTGCGGCGAATTCCCCAAATCGTCAGATGGCGCGCCTGCTCGCGACTGAGATGCGGATTGGCCTCGCGCATGCGAGCGAGCGCCTCTTCGATCGACGGATACTCGCGCACCTTGCGCCGCGCGAGCGTGCGCATCTGGCCGATCCAGTTGTTCATGCGCTCGTAGGCGGGCGTCTCTTTGATCATTCCGGGCGGCGGGCCCATCCCTTCGATCGAAACGACGCGCTTGACGGCGTCGGGATGCGTCCCGGTGTATTGCAAAACGATTCCACCGCCGAGCGAATGTCCGATGAGCGTGGCAGGCTCGCGCGAAACCGCGCTCATCAGCTGCGACAGATCGAGTACGTAGTCGATCATCGAATAGCCGCTGCCTACAGCCCAATCGGAATCGCCGTGGCCGCGAAGGTCTGGCGCGATAATGTGAAAGTGCTCGCGCAAGTCGAGCGCGACCCAATCCCAGTTGCGGCAATGGTCTCGGCCGCCGTGCACCAGCACCAGCAGCGGCTTGTCGGGATTGCCCCAATCGACGTAGTGCAGTTTGAGCCGCTGCGAATAAAAATAATGCGAAGTCGGCCCGATGATGCTATCGGCCATGTGCCGGTCTCTCCACGAAGCTAAGACGTTAGCGCCGTACGCTACAGGTTAGGCTGAATCTCGTCGAGTGCCGCGCGCGCGGTGCGGATGATGAACTCGATTTCCGCATCACCGATAATGAAAGGAGGCGTGATCATCATCGCGTCGCCGCCGGCTTTCCCAGCCATCCCGCTCGCCGGATAAAAGAACAGCCCTTTTCTAACCGCCGCGCCCAGAACACGATTAGTAACCTTTTTCTCAGGCGCAAACGGCATGCGCGTCGCCTTGTCCTGGACCAGCTCGATCCCCCAGAACATCCCGGTGCCGCGAATGTCGCCGACCATTGGATGTCCCGACAGTTCTTCCTTCAAACTCGAGCCGAGCCGCGCACCGACTTCTGCCGAGCGCTCGACGAGCCGCTCGCGCTCCATGATTGCGAGTACTTCGTCGGCGACCGCGCATGCAACCGGATGCGAGCTGTAGGTGTAGAACATGAACTCGGCCTTCGCGTCCTCGACTTCCTCGACCAGCGATTCCTTGACCGCGATCATACCCATCGGCATGTAACCGCCGGTGAGTCCTTTGCCGCCGATCAGGATGTCGGGCACGACGTCCCAGTGATCGACGCCGAAGCGCCGTCCGGTGCGGCCGAAGCCGGTCATCACTTCGTCGGCGATCAGCAAAACGTCGTAGCGCGTGCAGATCTCGCGAATCTTCGGCCAGTACTCTTTGACCGGCGGCACGACGCCGCCACTCGATCCCATCATCGGCTCAGCTATAAACGCCGCGATCGAGTCGGGACCGTGCTCGAGGATTTCTTTTTCGAGCGCCGTCGCGCAGTCGATCTCGCATGACGGATAAGTTTTGCCCCATGGGCACCGGTAGCAATACGTCGGATCGATCTTCGGCCAGTCCAGCAGAATATGTTCGTAGTCGGCGCGGCGCCCGCTACCACCCGCCGACAACGCCGCGATGGTGTTGCCGTGATAGGAGAAGCGGCGTCCGATAATCTTGCTCTTCGACTGTTTGCCGCGACCCTTGTTGTAAAGAATCGCAAACTTCAGCGCCGCTTCGACCGCCTCCGATCCACCGCTGGTGAAAAAGAAGCGCGTGAGCCCCGCCGGAGTCCATCGAGTCAGACGATCGACGAGCTTGTCGCGCTCGGGCGAAGTCCATACCGGCACAATGTAATCGAGATTTGCGATCGTGCGCGCGGCCACCTCGGCGATTTCGCGACGTCCCTGCCCGATGTTGACGACCACGGCGCCCGCGCCCGCATCGAGGATCTTGTTGCCGTCGGAGGCGTAGAGCCATGGGCCTTCGGCGCGCTCGATTCGGATCGGATCGTGCGGCCCGCGCATAAACATCGGAGTTGGCTGTGGCATAGGCGAATCTTAACCGTGATTCGATGCCGCGGGCAACGCGGTGCCGCTGCTCGATGACGCTGCTACTTGATTGCGCCGGACTCGCGCCAGCGGTCCAGCTCGTCCTTGCTGTAGCC
>PMOH01000523.1 GCA_003161515.1 Deltaproteobacteria bacterium | reverse complement strand
TCGAGGATTTCACGGTCGGCGACTCGCTCGTCCATCAGCGCGGCCGCACGATCACCGAGGCCGACAATCACAACTTCACTTCGCTGGTGATGAACACCGCCGAGCTTCATTTCAACCAGGACTTGATCGACAAAAATCCGGGCGCGTACGTCGGCGGCAAGCTGCTGGTGTACGGCGGCGTGGTGCTCGCGTTCACGGTCGGGCTCGCGTCGGAGGACACCAGCGAGAACGCGATCGCCGAAGTCGAGATGGACAACGGCAAGCATACCAACCCGGTCTTTCACGGCGACACGATTTACGCCGAGTCCACCGTGCTGGAGAAGCGCGACGCCGACCGGCCCGACGCGGGACTGGTGAAGTTCAAATTGATTGGCAAGAAGCCCGACGGTACTGTCGTGGTTGAAATCGAGCGCACGGTTCTGATCAAGCGCAAGACTCATTACCTGCCGGCCTGACGCGCGCGCAATAAAAAATCAGCGGGAGAAATCCATCAATGTACGTATTGGACAAAGGCACACGCTTCGTAATTCCGCGCACCGAGATGACCTATCCCGGTCACAACATGAAGCTGCACGTAACGGCGGCCGACGCGGTCAAAGCGCCGGTCGATCACGTGATGGCGGACTTCGAAGATGCGTGCCCGTATGAGTTCAAGGGCGAAAAGAGCCGCAAGGTGATGGTCGAAGCGCTCAACACGCTCGACTTCGGCAAGAAGGTCGTGACGGTGCGGCCCAACAATATCCATTCGAAGTTTTTCAAGGGCGACATGGAGGCGATCGTGCTCGGCGCGCCGAATCGCTTTCACGGGATTATGCTGCCGAAGACGCGCGGACCCGAAGAGATTCGCGAAGTGTCGAAGCTGCTCGACGACCTCGAAAAGCGCGCAGGGTGGAAGTACAGGATTCAGATCGAGTCGCTGATCGAGACGCCGCACGCGTTGATCCATGCGTACGAAATCGCGAAGGCGTCGGACCGGATGTGCGGGCTGGTGTTCGGGATTGCGGATTACGCCGCAAATCTCGGCATCCGCGAGATCGTCGAGAATCAGAACCAGAATTTTCACTATTCGAAGCAGGCGGTGGTGGTCGCGGCGAAGGCGGCCGGGCTGCATGCGATCGACAACGTCTATCTGCGGCTGTGGCGCAATACCGACTCTCCCGAGCGCGTCAAGGAACTGCAAACGGGGCTGCGCGAGAAGAACGTCGGCGCCGCGAACCTCGGGATGGACGGCACGTGGGTGATACATCCGCAGCAGGCGGAGATCGCCAACGCGTGCTACACGCCGAGCGTCGATCAGGTCGAGGAAGCGCGCCGGGTAATCAAGCTCTACCACGAGAAGGGCGGCGGCTCGATGGCCGATCCCAAGTCGGGCGAGATGATCGACGAGGCGACGATCAAGATTGGCCTGATGGATCTGGCCAAGGGCGCGCAAGCCGGGCTGGTCTCGGATGCGGAGCTGCGCGACTGGTCGGCGAAGAGCCGCGAGATCACCGGCTACGATATTTTGGAGTTGATGCGCCGCGTCGGGTAGCGCGAGTCTCTCCTAGTCCGAGAGTTTGATAGTAGGACGAAATTTATTTCGTCGATTCTTCATTTTTGTGAGCGAGCTGACGGAAAATTCCGTCCTACTTCAAGAACGCGTTGTTGCTACGGGGGCTGGAAAATGTCACAACAGATGGTTCGGGCGGGGTCGTAGTTCAGCCCGGTTAGAACGCCGGCCTGTCACGTCGGAAGTCGTGGGTTCAAATCCCATCGGCCCCGCCAAAATTGATTTTATCAAGGTGTACGAATTTGAAGCTGACCGAACAAACCCGCAGCATCTCGCGAGAGAATGGACTGCGCGATCGTAGCTGGGTCGTGATCGATGCGAGCGAGCGCGCGCTTGGACGAGTCGCCTCGCGCGCCGCAAGCCTGCTGACCGGCAAGACCCGTCCCGACTATACACCGAACCAGGATACCGGCGACTTCGTCGTGATCATCAACGCCGCCAAGGTTCGCCTGACGGGATCGAAGTTGCAGGGCAAGGTGTACTATCGCCATACGACGTGGCCTGGCGGAATTCGCAAGACCTCGGCGGGCAAGATGCTCGACGAGAAGCCCGAGCGGCTGCTCGAAATTGCGGTCAAGGGGATGCTGCCGAAGAATCGACTCGGCCATCAGATTTTCAACAAGCTAAAAGTCTATCGCGGCGCCGAGCATCCGCATGCAGCGCAGAAGCCCAAAAGCGTAAGCGTATAAAGGTAACGAACTTTCAATGGCCGAAAAGAAAAATATCATCTGGACCACCGGACGCCGCAAAACCTCGGTCGCGCGCGTGCGAATGTTTGCCGGCAGCGGCACGATCACGATCAACCAGCGAACGCTCGAGGACTACTTCCCGCGTCCGACTTCGCGCATGCGAATCCTCGAGCCGTTCGAGGTGACTGAGACTGTCGGGCAATACGATGTGCTTGCGAGCGTCGAGGGTGGCGGAATCGCCGCGCAAGCCGACGCGGTGCGCCTCGGAATTTCGCGCGCGCTAATCACCGCGACTGAGACGCTGCGGCCGACGCTGCGCAAGGGCGGGATGCTGACGCGCGATCCGCGTGAGGTCGAGCGCAAGAAATACGGACGCCACAAGGCGCGCAAACGGCCGCAATACTCCAAGCGGTAGGACGATCAACCCCGGCGCGAGATGCGCGGAATTACAAATTTGGGACGGAAAAGGGCGTGAGCGATGCTCGCGCCCTTTTATTTTGTGCAGCAATTACAGGTAGTTAGTGCGGCCATTTGACAAATCCCAACTCGTACAAATACAAGAAGAGCGCCAGCGTAAAGGAGCGGCAATAGATGCGTCGAGACCGAATACATTTTAGCGCCGGAGTTGCTGCGGGGTTGTTGCTCGTTAGCGCGCTGTTTGTGGTATCTCGAACCGCACTCGCCCAGACTGCCGCTGGATCGTTCCAGTCGGTGAGCGGCCAGGTGCAGATTCAGCGCACGGGTGGCGCAACCATTGGAGCTGCGTCGGGCGTCGGAGTAAACGTAGGCGATCGAATCATCACCGGCGCCAACGGTCACGCCGTCCTCATACTCAACGATCAAAGCCGGCTCGAAGTCGGCCCCGGCACTAACATCGCGCTCGATCAGTTCACGGTTGGCGGCGGACCGACTCGCGTGAGCCTGTTCTCCGGCGTCATGCGATCGCTGGTCAATGCCGGATCGGGTGGCGCCGGCGCAAACTACCAGGTGCATACTCCCAACGCCGTAGCGGCGGTGCGTGGCACGAAGTTCGACACTGCGTACAGCGAGAACGTAATCAGGCCCGGATACCAGGGATGCGAAAAGTACACGGACGTGTCGGTGTACCAGGGGACCGTCAACCTGGCTCAAGTTGGTTCTCCCAACACGGGCGAAGATGTCCGCGCGGGCTACGAGGCGACGGTGCCATGCGACAAGCCTCCGACTGAATCGGGACCGTTGTCGATGACCGGTGCGGTTTCGCTCGAGAGCGCCGTCGCGGGCGGCGCCAGTTTCGCGGGAGCGGCGCCGGGCTCGAGCGCTGCACCGGTACCCGCATGTCCGGTATGCGTGAACATGACGACTGTGAGTGGTACAGGCACTGGCGGGGGGAGGTGAGACGTGGTGAAAAATCGAATATGCCGAATTTGTACAACGGTCGTCCTGCTGGTGGGGTTGAGCGCGATCACAATTGCATCGCCGGCGCATGCGCAATGGTTTGAAGACACCTATCCCGGATTTTTCTCGCTGCAGACGCCGGGACTCCTTCAGGCGACGATTTTCGGCGGCGGCTTCGTCAGCGACAAATACGGCGTGCTGCAGGAGGGCGTGCAGGTCGAGCAAAGCGTCACTCCGTACGTCGGGTTTTTCGGGCGCGCGACCGGCTACCAATTGTGGATCGGGCAGGGCTTCGAGAGTCCGCTGGCGCCGGGTAGCGGGAGTTTCCCGCGGCTGAATTTCGGACGCTTCCAGGGCGGCGCGGATTTCACGCTTTGCCCGGGAACGCATCTGTACGTCTCGGCGGGGCACGACGTGGCGGACAGCGATGCCACAATTGTCGAAGGCGACTTCTCGAGTTGGCTTTGGCTCCATAGTCAGCATCCGATCAATGCTTCCTTCAGCACGATTTACGATTGGCAAAACGGTGTCGAAAGCAGTGAGATCGATCTGCAAACGATATTGCTCTCAAGGGAAAAGTACATGATCCTGGCCGGCATCGGCGGTGCGATGTACTTCGGCGGCTTCCTGAGCAACGCGCAGGGGCAGGGCGGTCCCGACCTCGGCTTCTACTACCGGCCGTGGCAAATTGGCGTCAGCGCGCAGGCGGGCTACGGCAACGCGCATCAGTACGGCCAGATCAGCATGTACAAGCAGTTGAGCTGGTTCGAGTAGTCGCGAAATTTCACGCGCATCTTACCTCTCCNNGGGAGAGGTGAATAGCGGTGGACGCTTTGGCGCGCTAAGCTCGAATCGCTAACGATGGCGAGCGCGAAATCTTCACATCTCAGATTCTCGTGGCGAACCTTCCTGTTCGGGATCGTGCTGCTCGGCTTCATTTTCGTCGCGCACGATCGCTTCATCGAAGCTTTCGACCGGATGGATCTGATCGCATACGACCTTCGGGTCAATACCATCGCCCCGCATCCGTCGTCGGGCGTGATCGCGATTGCCGCGATCGACGACAAGAGCATCACACAACTTGGGCAATGGCCGTGGCCGCGAATCGTGCTCTCCAGGCTGGTCGATGCGCTCAAGGACTACAAGGTTAAGGTCATCGGGTTCGATGCGATTTTCAGCGAAGCCGACAAGAGCGACGTGGCGCGCGGCGACATCAGTCAGAAGCTCGCGCAACTGGGCCTTACCGGGAATTCGATCAGCGATGTCCTCGGTCCCAGCAACGACGAAGCATTTGCGAACGCGATGAAATCGCAGGGTCTGACCGTGCTCGGGTACGCTTTCCAGAGCCATCACTTCAAGAGTCATTACGTCGATAAGAGCTCGGGGTTCACCGACAAGATTCGGCAGCCGGGGCCGCTGAGTTACGGGATCGTCCGGCAGGCGGCGGGCACGCCGCACGAATTGATCACAGCGCGGGCGTATCAGCCGCCGTATGCGATCCTCGACAACGCCGCACACTCGATCGGCTACTTCGATGTGGACTCGGACGCGGACGGTGAGGTCCGCGGCGAGATGACGGTGATCCGCTTCGACGGTCGCTACTGTGTGCCGATATTCATGGCAGTCGCCGACGCCTTCGCGGAAGGCGCGCCAATGATGCTCGGGGTCGATCGCAATGGCGTGTCGGGTGTGTCACTCGCCGGAGTGCAGATACCGGTCGATGAGCGAGGGCAGATGCTGATCAATTTTCGCCGCGGCGCCGATCCTTTCCCGCACTTTTCGATCTCCGACATCATCAATCACAAAATTGCACCGGAGAAATTGGCGGGAAAGATCGTCCTGGTCGGCGCGACTGCCCACGGACTCGGCGATCGCGGCGTGACTCCGGTTGACGGCGATATGCCGCGCGTCGAGATCCACGCCCACGCACTGGACAACATTATTCAAGGCGATTTCATCCGGCGATCCTACGAGAGCGTGGAGATATCGTTTTTTGCCACGCTCCTCATCGGTATCGCGATGGCGCTGGGCGTGGCGTGGCTATCGGCAATGTCGTCGGCGGTGATGGGCGCGATCCTGCTGGTCGGCTTTTACGCGTACGCTCAGTACCGCCTGCTTCACGCGGGTCTGGTAATCGGGATTGTGTTTCCGATGTTCGCCGCGATCCTGGTCTATATGTTCCTGGCCGGCTATCGGTACATCACCGAGGGTCGCGAAAAACGCTACTTGCGCACTGCCTTCGAGCATTACCTCAACCCGGACGTCATCACCTCGCTGCTTGATTCGCCCGAGGGTTTGAAACTCGGCGGCGAACGGCGACATCTCGCGATTCTGTTCGCCGATATCGTCAGCTTCACCAAACGCGCCGAGAAGACTACGCCCGAGGATCTGCTCGCGCTGCTCAATACCTACATGACCTCGATGATCGACGTGATTTTCAAAACTGGCGGCGTCGTGGACAAATTGATGGGCGACGGAATCATGGCATTCTGGGGCGCGCCGAACGACCTCGAGAATCCGTCGCGCGCGGCGATCGATTGCGCGCTCAAGATGCTCGACAATCTGCATGGTCTGCAGACCAACGATCCGCGCTTCGCAGATCTCGACATCGGCATTGGCATTTCGACCGGCGACGTCGTCGTCGGCAACCTCGGCGGCGAAAACCGTTTCGACTATTCCGTCATCGGCGACACCGTCAACTTCGCCTCGCGGTTGGAAGGCCTCACCCGCCACTTCAAGGTGCATCTGCTGGTCAGTCGCGAGACTTATACTGAAGCCGGCGCCGGTTACATCGGGCGCGAGCTCGGCCTGGTGAAGGTCAAGGGCAAACAGCTCTACGTTCCGATCGTCCACGTCGCCGGACGCGAGAACGACAGCGTCGATCCTTCCTTCTACAACCATTTCGCCAGCGCGCTCTCGATGATTCGGTCGGGCGACGTTTTTTCTGCGCGTCAGGAGCTACAACACCTCAGCGAGACGAGCCCCGACGACACTCCG
>PMOH01000222.1:1082-2614 GCA_003161515.1 Deltaproteobacteria bacterium | reverse complement strand
ACGGCCGATGATCCTGGTGCGCGGCGATGACAGCGTGGTGCGGGTCCTGCTCAACACGTGTACTCATCGCGGGTCGCTGGTATGCCGGCAGAAGTCCGGCAACGCGAGGACTTTCCAGTGTCCCTACCATGCATGGACCTATAACTCGCGCGGCCAACTGGTAGGAGTGCCGGGTGAGGAGTCCTATAGCGACGCGTTCAGGCGCGATGAGATGGGACTCGTGTCGCCGCCGCAAGTCGATAGCTATCGCGGATTCATTTTCGCATGTTTTGATAGCTCTGCGGATAGCCTTTATGACTACTTAGCCGGCGCGCGCGAGTACCTGGACCTGGTTGCCGATCAGTCGGAGCTGGGTATGAAGATTGTCTCGGGTCAGCAGGCCTATAGCGCACGGGCTAACTGGAAGCTGCTGGTCGAGAACAGTTATGACGGGTATCACGGCCTGCCGACGCATCAGAGGTATTTCGGGTTCCTAGCCGACATAGGTGTCGATATGAAAGGCCGCGACGTGGCGGCGCCGACTTATCAGAAGGCAGTCGATCTCGGTAATGGTCACGCGGTGGTGGAATACCAGAGCGCGTGGGGACGGCCGATCGCGCATTGGGTCGCGCCATTTGGCGAGCATCGTAAGGCTCACTTTGAGGAAGTGCGCCGGCGCTTCGACGCGCGTTTCGGACCCGAGCGTTCGCGGCGCATCTGCGAGACGAGCCGCAACCTCGGGATTTTTCCAAATCTCGTGATTAACGACATCATGGCGATCACCGTTCGGACCTTCTATCCGGTTTCGCCTGACTACATGGAGGTAAACGCGTGGGCGCTGGCGCCGGTGGATGAGAGTGCTGAGGACTCGGCGCTGCGGCTCGACAACTTTCTGACGTTCCTGGGTCCCGGAGGTTTCGCCACGCCGGACGATGTCGAGATGCTCGAGTCGTGTCAGCGCGGCTTTGCCAATCGTGAAGTAGGCTGGTCGGATATCTCGCGCGGGATGAAGCGGGAGCATCCGTCGATCACTGATGAGCTGCAGATGCGTGCGTTCTGGCGCCGATGGAATCATCTTATGACAGCGCCTCAGCTCAAGCGCGCGAGGAAGGCGGCATGAGTAGCGCCGAACTGCCTAGCCGTCAGCAGGTCGAGGACCTCTTATATAAGGAGGCGGCGCTGCTTGACGAATGGCGGCTGGACGAATGGCTGGAGCTTCTCACCGAAGATGCGGTGTATGAGATCCCGCCTACCGATGTTCCTGAAGGAGATTCGCGAAATACGTTGTTCATCATCGCGGATGATGCGGTGCGGATCCGATCGCGCGTCAAGCAGTTGCTGGGCAAGGCGGCGTGGTCGGAGAATCCGCGGTCGCGAACCCGGAGGATGATTGCCAACGTGCGCGTCGTCGGTGCGGACGGGGATAGCATTCTTGTGACCGCCAACTTTGCGGTGCATCGGATGCGTTATGAGTCGGTCGATACTTATATAGGACATTACGATTACAAACTTGTTCGGAAGGGCAACGATCTCAGAATCCGCGAGAGAAGAGC
>PMOH01000222.1:0-1027 GCA_003161515.1 Deltaproteobacteria bacterium | reverse complement strand
GAGGGTAAGCATTTCGCGACCCGGATCGTCGAGCGCGACGGCCGCCGGTTTCTGTTGATCCAGGAAAAGGCTATGCGGCCAATCGACGGTCCTATTTCAAACGCGAAGGCGCGGATCGCTGACATGGAGCGCGAGGGCGTCACGATGCAGGCGGTCTCGTGCGTTCCGTTCCTGATGTATCCGGACGTCGAAGTTGCACTTGGACTCGCGATTGCGCAGGTGAACAACGACATGATGGCGGCTCTGAACGCGAGCGACCCCGGTCACTTCGTGCCGCTGGCGAGCGTCCCGATGCAGGATCCGGCGGTGGCCGCGAAAGAACTGGAGCGCGCGGCGAAGTTGGGACTTCGTGGTGTTGAGATTCCGCCGAAGGTGGTTGAACGCCAGCTCGATGAGCCGGAGTTCGAGGTGTTCTGGAGTGCGGCCGAGGCGCTGAGAATGGTGGTTTGCATTCATCCATTTGAAGCGGCGCCGGCTGGAGCGCTTGGCAGATATTTTCTCGGCAACCTGGTTGGCAATCTTTACGATACGGGCCTTGCCGCTGCGCTACTGATTTACGGTGGAGTGCTCGAGCGCCATCCTGACTTGCGAATCGTTCTCTATCACGCCGGCGGTGCGTTGCCCTCGCTGGTGGGGCGACTCGACATGGGATATCGGTTGGTGCCGGAGTGCCGGCAGGCAATTCCGCGGCCGCCGTCAAGCTACGTGAATCAGTTCTACTTCGATATCATCGCGCATAGCCGTGGAATGCTAGGCCACCTGGTGAAGACCTATGGCGCGGATCGGTTCGTGGTCGGCACTGACTATCCTTTGCCTGCCGGCCTGGCGCATCCGGTGGAAGAAGTCAAAGCGCTTGGGCTCGAATCCATAGACGAGAACAAGATTCTCGGAGCGAACGCACGGCAACTGTTAGCGTGACGTCCCGCAGATATCTTTAAGAACAGAACCCTAACCCCTCGCCCCTTCCCCAGAGGGGAAGGGGATTGGAGGTAGCGGTTCCGCCACGTCCTATCCCCCTCACCCCCTT
>PMOH01000225.1 GCA_003161515.1 Deltaproteobacteria bacterium | reverse complement strand
CTGCAAGACAAGAGCACTCCGCTGGCCCAGCGCCAGGACAAGCTCCGCCAAATCGTCGCCCAGACTTTCGATTTCACCGAGATGGCGAAGTCGGCCCTCGGCTATCATTGGAAGGAGATCACGCCCGCTCAGCAGCAGGAGTTCACCAACGCATTCATAGCGTTCATCGAGGATTCTTACCTCAGCAAGATTAACGACTACCGCGGACAGCAGGTGAACTTCCTCCGGATGACGAACGAAGGTGCCCAATACGCCCAGGTCGCCACCGACATCGTTCAGCCCAAAGGCGATGCGATCCATGTGAATTACCGACTCCTGCAAGAGAGCGGCACGTGGAAAATTTACGACGTGACGGTCGATGCTATCAGCATCATCGCCAACTATCGCAATCAGTTTAATCGCGTAATGAACAGTAAGGGCTACGACACGCTAATTGCCGACTTGAAGGCTAAGCAGGCCGCTCTTGCGGCCAGTCTCGCCAACCACTAGCAAGTATGGATTCGACGAGGCTCGACAGGTAGCTTCTATGGAAGAATCGAGGACCATACCCGAATTGGAGAAGCAAATGAGATCTGGTTCGAAACAAATCAAGAAGACAGGCGCGCTATCGGCGATGCTCGCGTCGTCGCTGCTCGCGGTCGTTTCGTTTGCTACCCCCGCGATCAGTGCAGATGTCGCTCCGCTATCGATGAACCCGGCAGCCCAATCGGCAGCGGCCACCCAGCCCCCGCCCGGCGAAAACCAGGGCGTTTACACCGATCCCTTGTCGGGATTCAACGAACCGATGTTCACCTTCAACCTCAAGCTTGACGATTGGGTGCTGCGACCAGTCGCCAGTGGATACTCGTTCATCGCACCGGAGCCGGTGCGCGAGGGCGTCGGCCGATTCTTTGACAACGCCCGCGTCATTCCGCGTTTCGCTAACAACCTGTTCCAGCTCAAGCTGGCCGAGGCCGGCACTGAAGTCGCCCGGTTCGGAATCAACACGACGCTCGGACTGGCAGGCTTCTTCGATCCTGCCGATTTATGGTTCGGACTCGAAGAGCATCCCAACGATTTCGGCTTGACCATTCGCTACTACAATATTCCGACCGGCCCCTACATCATGTTGCCGTTCTTTGGACCTTCAACCGTTGGCGACACGGTCGGACTGGTGGCCGACGGCGCGATGAATCCGATGAGCTATCTGCTTCCGACATGGATAACGGTGGTCGTGAGCACGGGACAGCGCGCGGTCGAAGCGGTAAACTACCGCTCGCTCCATATGAACCAATTCGAAGAAGCCGATCGCTATGCGGTCGATCTCTACGGCGCCGTCCAGGATGCATACCTGCAGACGCGCGACCACGAGGTCAAGAAGCTCCACGAAGAAGAGTGGTAATCCACACCTGACTCGATTCTAAATTTGTCGCTAAGCGCGCCGCGGAACAAAAGTCCCGCGGCGCTTTTTTTAGTACTGGGTGCAGGGGTCACCCCTGCCGCGGAAGCGTGAAACCCGCGGAGGGTTTCACATTAAATCAAGTGATTTCCCTTTCCTCGGCTGCGCCCGTTACTGAACGTGCTCCCAAGCGTGATACGAACTCCTGACCAACGGTCCCGACTCCACATGATGGAACCCGATCGCGAGCGCCGCAGTCTTGATCTCCGCGAACTCCGCCGGCGGCACGTATCGCGCGACTGGGATGTGATCGGCTGAGGGCCGCAGATACTGCCCGAGCGTCAGGATGTCGCATTCGACTCCGCGCAAATCGCGGATCACGTCGAGGATTTCGTCGATGCTCTCGCCCAGCCCGAGCATCACACCCGCCTTGGTGAACATCGGCTTCCCGAGCCGCCGCGCAACAGTTTTCGCATGACGGATCACGCCGAGCGATCGCGCGTAATTCCCGCCCGGCCGCACTGAACGGTAAAGGCTGGGCACCGTTTCGATATTGTGGTTGTAGATATCGATTGGCGATTCCACCACCGTCTCGACGCTCGCGAACGATCCCTGGAAGTCCGGCACCAGCACTTCGACCCGCGCCGGCGATTCGTTCGCTTTGATCGCACGCGCGGTCGCCGCGAAATGCGCCGCGCCGCCGTCGGCCAGGTCGTCGCGATCGACCGACGTGACCACCACATGCTGCAAGCCGAGCCGCGCGACCGCCTCGGCGATCCGGCGCGGTTCGTCGATGTCCAGCGGACGCACCTTGCCGTGCGCGACCGCGCAGTACGGGCAATTGCGCGTGCACACGTCGCCCATCAGCATGAAAGTTGCCGTGCGATGCGAAAAGCATTCGCCGATATTCGGGCAGCACGCTTCCTGGCAAACCGAATGCAGCTTGAGCTCGCCGAGAATCGCCTTGGTCCGAAAGTACTCCGGCGAAACCGGCGCGCGCACTTTGATCCAGTCTGGATGTTTCCGTTCAGCCATCGCCAGCTATCATCCCAGGCGTCGGCACAATTTGCGCCGCGCCCACTGAAGCAACATCGTAGTTGAATACCTGCGCGAAACTCGCGCGCATCACATCGGTAAACTCGCGCACGGACACCGCGCGTTTCGTCACCTCGCACACCGACGTCATGCGGCATCCGTCGATTCCGCACGGCACAATCGAATCGAAGTAGCTCAGCTCAGTGGATACGTTCAGCGCGAACCCGTGCCACGTCGTCCACCGCCGAATCCCAACGCCGATCGACGCGATCTTCCGCCCACCAACCCACACGCCAGTCATCCCGTCACGTCGTCCCGCGTCGACTCCAAATTTCGCGAGCGCATCGATCATCGCCGCCTCGAGCCGTCGCAAATATTTGGTAACGTCGCGATCGCGCCCTTCAAGTTTAAGGATCGGATAGCCGATCAATTGCCCCGGCCCGTGATACGTCACCTGCCCGCCGCGCGAAACCCGCCGAACCGGCACGTCGTTTCTGTCGCCCACGATAAACCGCTCATCCGCCCCACGCCCAAGCGTAAACACATGCGGATGTTCCATCATCAGCAACGTATCCCCAATTCTCCCCTCAACCCGCGCCGCCAGCATCTCAGTTTGCAAAGAAAGCGCGACGTCATAATCAACAACCCCCAACTCCGCAACCGTCAGCACACCGCGCGACACATCCGATTTTGAAATTTTCGAATCAATCGTCATCTTCAATTCCAACCGCGACTCCAGCATCCGGTTCCCCTTCCCGCTCGGGAAGGGGTTAGGGGTTAGGTTCCTGGCATCGCTCAATGTTCGCAGTGGTTACCAACTTCGGTTCCCTTCCCAGTTCTACCACGCCCCTGAGAGCAAAGTAGTGCGCCGCGCACAACTTTGCGCCTCTCACTGGGTGCAGGGGTCACCCCTGCCGCCC
>PMOH01000353.1 GCA_003161515.1 Deltaproteobacteria bacterium | reverse complement strand
ACGCATTCCATCGCGCGCAGCGCCGCCGCGACGTGATGGCCGTTCGGCTCGGATTGCGCGACGTCCTCGCCCTGCACGTAGAGACCCTTGAAGCTGCCGTCGAGCGCGGCGTCGAACATATTGGGAATGCGCAGCCCGGGTTCCGGATCGACGCGCACGCCCCACGCCGCATCGAAGGTCGCGCGCACCACCTCGTCCGAAATGTGGCGATAGCCGCTGAGCTCATGCGGAAACGAACCCATGTCGCACGAACCCTGCACGTTGTTCTGGCCGCGCAGCGGATTCACGCCGACGCCCGGGCGCCCGATGTTGCCGGTCGCCATCGCAAGATTCGCGATGCCCAGCACCATCGTGCTGCCCTGGCTGTGCTCGGTGACGCCGAGTCCGTAGTAGATCGCGCCGTTGGGAGCGCTCGCATACAGGCGCGCCGCCGCGCGAACCTTGTGCGCGGGAACGCCGGTGATTTTCTCCATCGACTCCGGCGAATTGCGCGGATCCGCGACAAATTTCTTCCACGCCTCGAACTCGTGCGCGTCGCATCGCGCGGCTGCGAACTCTTCGTCGGTCAGACCTTCCGTCACGACCACGTGCGCGATCGCATTGATCAGCGCGACGTTGGTACCGGGACGGATTTGAAGATGATACGACGCTTGCACGTGTGGCAGCCGCACGATTTCGGTGACGCGAGGATCCACGACAATGAGCTTCGCGCCCTGGCGGATTCGCCGCTTCATCTGCGCCGCGAACACCGGATGCCCCTCGGTGACGTTCGCGCCGATCACCATGATCACGTCGGCTTGCATCACCGAATCGAAATCCTGCGTCGTCGCCGAGGTGCCGAACGCGGTCTTGAGTCCGTAGCCGGTCGGCGAATGACAAACCCGCGCGCACGTATCGACGTTGTTGTTGCCGAACGCGGCGCGCACCAGTTTCTGCACGAGAAAAGTTTCCTCGTTGGTGCATCGCGAGGACGTAATCGCGCCGACCGCGCCGCGCCCGTGTTTTTCCTGGAGACGCTTGAACTCCGACGCCGCGTACTCGATCGCGTCGTGCCACGAAACCTCGCGCCACGGCGTGTCGATTGATTTGCGAATCAGCGGGCGCGTGACACGATCCGGATGCGTCGTGTAGCCCCACGCGAAGCGGCCCTTGACGCACGAGTGCCCGTGATTGGCCTGCCCGTTGGGGTTGGGCACCATGCGCGCGACGAGGTCGCCCTTCATCTCGGCCCTGAACGAGCATCCGACACCGCAGTAGCCGCAGGTCGTCACGACACTGTGATCGGGCTGCCCCATCTCGACGACGGACTTTTCCATCAAGGTCGCGGTCGGACACGCTTGCACACACGCGCCGCACGAAACGCATTCCGACGCCGAGAACGGACCGTTCTGGCCCGGCGAAATCACCGACGAAAATCCGCGCCCGTCAACGGTCAGCGCAAAGGTGCCTTGCACTTCCTCGCACGCGCGGACGCATCGCGAGCACACGATGCATTTCGACGGATCGAAAGTGAAGTACGGGTTCGATTGATCCTTCTGCGCGTGCAGATGATTGGCGCCGTTGCCGTTGCGGTAGCGCACTTCGCGCAGACCGACCGCGCCCGCCATGTCCTGCAGCTCGCAATTGCCGTTCGCGGGACAGGTCAGGCAGTCGAGCGGATGATCGGAAATGTACAACTCCATCACGCCGCGCCGCAGTCGCGCGAGCGCGGGAGTTTCGGTGTGCACCTTCATCCCGGCCCGCACCGGAGTCGTGCACGAAGCCGGGTAACCGCGTTGGCCTTCGACTTCGACCAGGCACAAACGGCACGAGCCGAACGGCTCGAGCGAATCGGTCGCGCACAGCTTCGGGATATGGATTCCGGCGTCGGCGGCCGCGCGAATCACCGACGTACCTTCAGGAACCGCGACGACGCGTCCATCGATTTCGAGCGCGACCGTTGCGGCGCCGGTACGAAGTGGTGTGGCGAAATCGCTATCGCTGCGCGATCGCATGACTATTGCCTGCTCCTGATGTCGAGATAGTCAGGTCGTCGCCGATGAAATCGACATCGCGCGCCGCCAGACCGAAGTCCTCGGGAAAATATTTCAGCGCACTCAGAACCGGCAACGGCGTGAGGCCGCCGAGCGCGCACAGCGACCCGTATTTCATCGTATCGCATAAATCGCGAAGCACTTCGAGATTCTCGCGCGGCTTGCGGCGGTTGATAATGTCGTCGATCACCTCGGTGCCGCGAATCGAGCCGATTCGGCAGGGCGTGCATTTGCCGCACGATTCATTGGCGCAGAATTCCATCGCGTAGCGCGCCATCCGCGCCATATCGACAGTATCATCAAAGACGACGACTCCGCCGTGGCCCAATATTCCGCCGCGCGCCGCGACTGATTCAAAGTCCATCGCCACGTCGAGCATCGATTCAGTGAAATAGCTGCCCAGCGGCCCTCCGACCTGCACCGCGCGAACCGGTCTGCCGCTGGCAGTGCCGCCGCCGTATTCGTAGACGAGTTCGCGCAGCGTCACGCCCATCGAGGTTTCGATCAGGCCCGGACGTTTCGCGTTGCCGGCGAGTTGAAACGGTATGGTGCCGCGCGAATTTCCCGCGCCGAAATTTCGAAAAAATTCCGCGCCGCGCTCGAGGACGATCGGCACCGTCGCGAACGAGACCACGTTGTTAACCAGCGTCGGCTTGCCGAACAGTCCTTCAATCGCGGGAATCGGCGGCTTGAAGCGCACCATCCCGCGGCGGCCCTCGATACTTTCCAGCATCGCAGTTTCCTCGCCGCAGATGTACGCGCCGGCGCCGAGGCGAATCTCCAGCTCGAACGATTTGCCGGTACCAAGGACGTTCGCGCCCAAATAGTTTTTCAGGAGAGCAGTCTCTAGCGCTTCTGTGAGTGCGCGCAGCGCGTGCGGATACTCAGAGCGCAAGTAGATGTATCCTTGCGTCGCGCCGATCGCGAGCGCCGCGATCGTCATCCCTTCGATCAGCACGAAAGGATCGCCCTCCATGACCATGCGATCCGAAAACGTGCCCGAATCGCCTTCGTCAGCGTTGCAAACGACATACTTCGGCGTCGCCGCCGCGTCAGCCGCAGTCTTCCACTTGATGCCGGTCGGAAATCCCGCACCGCCGCGGCCGCGAAGACCGGACTTAGTAATCTCGGCGACAACCCCCGCGGCGCCGAGCTCGATTGCGCGCGCGAGGCCGCGATATCCACCGTGCGCGAGGTAGTCGTCGAGCGACAATGGATCCGTCACGCCCGCGCGCGCGAACGTCAACCGCGTCTGCGACTTGAGCCACGGTATTTCGTCGGCGATTCCGAGGCGCAGGCGATGCTCGCGGCCATCGAGAAAGTTCGCGTCGAACATCGACGCGACGTCACTCACCTCGACCGGCCCATATGCAATCCGTCCGCCATCGATCGCGACTTCGACCATCGGCTCGTGCGAGAACATCCCGCGCGACCCATTGCGCACTATCTTGATGTCCAGCTTGCGCGACGACGCTTCTTTGCGAATCTGTTCGGCGACCGCATCGGCGCCGAGCGACACCGCACTCGAATCGCGCGGGACATATAGTATTGAATTCTTCATTCCTGAACGTGCTGGTGATCAGTGAGCCTTCCGAAGTGATCTGAACCCGGCACGGAGCTCGGACACAAAGAGTTCGGGTTGCTCCCATGCAGCGAAGTGCCCGCCTTTGTCGAGCTTGTTGTAGTGGATCAGTTTCGGATACGCCCGCTCTGTCCAGCTCCGCGGAGCTGGATAGAGTTCGTCAGGGAAGACGCTCACGGCAACCGGGATAACGACGCCTTTAGCATTGAAAAACCCGAGTTTGCCCCAATTCTCCCAGTAGAGTCGGGCGCCAGAAATCGCCGTGTTCGTCAACCAGGCGATCGTGATGTTGTCGAGGATGTCGTCGCGCGTGAGGCCTTCGGATTTTCCCTCAAAGACGCGTGAGATCAGCTCGTAGCTGCGCGCGTCGTGATCGAGGAAATACGCCGCCAAGCCGACAGGTGAGTCCGCGATTCCGTATAATGTCTGCGGTCGCAGCCCCATCTGGTACCCGTAGGCGATTCCTTTTTGATATTCGAGCCGCAAAGCCTCGTAGGCGACCTTCTCATCGGCTGAGAGACCCGATGGCGCCGGCGCCCCGGAAAAAGCCGCCGCGTCGATGTCGACTGGAAAGATGCCAGGCATGTTGGTGTGAATGCCGAGCAACTCCGGAGGCGCCTGCAGGCCCATCAGATCGGTGACGATCGCGCCCCAATCGCCACCTTGCGCGACGAAGCGTGAGTATCCAAGGCGCTTCATCAGCACGGTCCAGGCGCGTGCAATGTGAGGCGCATCCCAGCCGGTAGTCGCCGGCTTGGCTGAAAATCCGTAACCCGGCATCGACGGAATCACCACATCGAAAGCGTCCGCTGCGCTCCCGCCATGCGCCGTCGGATTCGTCAGCGGATCGATGATCTTCATCTGTTCGACGATCGAGCCGGGCCACCCGTGCGTGACGATCAGCGGCAACGCGTTCTGATGTTTCGAACGAACGTGGATAAAATGAATGTCCAGCCCGTCGATCTCGGTGATGAATTGCGGGAGCGCGTTCAGTTTCGCCTCGCATTTGCGCCAATCGTAATCGGTCCCCCAATAACGCGCGAGGTTCTGAGCCGTCGCGAGCTGCACGCCTTGCGATGCATCGGTGACCGTTTCCCGCTCAGGCCACTTTGTCGCATTGATGCGCCTGCGCAATTCGGTAAGTTCCGCTTCCGGAATATTCACATGAAACGGACGAATCGCATTCTTGTCAGCTGTATGCCCGCCGCTTGGTTGTGTTGCACTGGTTGGGGTCACGGTGTCCTCCTCATAATCCCGTCGTCAAGCAGAGCCCCCGGCACGAGATACTAAAAAAAGGAGTTCGTCGAAGCGGTCTGGAGTGACGCGTCCGTAAAGATCGTCGCCGACGAGAATTGCCGGCGAGCATGCGCAGTTGCCGAGACAGTAAACCGGCTCGAGCGTGAAATCGCCGTTGGCGCTGGTCTGTCCGAAATCAATTCCAAGGCGCGTCTTGATATGCGTCGCGAGTGCGACCGCGCCCATCGCCTGGCACGACTCGGCGCGGCATACACGGATGATTTTCCGGCCGGGGCGCTCGGTGCGAAAATCGTGATAGAAGCTGATGACTCCGTGGACCTCGGCGCGCGAAAGATTCAATCCTCGTGCGATCGCCGGCACCGCTTCGACCGGGATGTAACCGACGCGCTCAACCACCGCATGCAGCACCAGCATCAGCGCGCCGGGCTTGTCGGCCACACCGGCGACGATGTCGTCGATCGTGCGCGCGTCGAATCCGGCGTTACCGTTGGTGGAATTCATCGGAGCCACTTCAATCGCTATACCACGATTGATGCTAGTTGATCTTGATCCGCCCGGTTGCGTATTGCAACCTGACTATTGCGCGGCGCCCGGGAGGTTCAAATGATCCGCAAATTCAAGTTTGAAGACGAGATGCACGAAAGTCTCCAGTGCGTTCCGATGGCGGTGCGGCGCAAGCTCGATCGGGTCGGCTTGAAAATCGGGCTCGAGCAATGGAAGTCGCTCGACCGCGGCGAGCGGATCGCTATCTGCCATTTCCCGGTCGATTCGGCCGAGGAATGCGACGGGCTCGGTGTCTTTATCCGCGAGGCGATGAAGCGCCGATTCGGAGTCGAGCCGAAGAGTCTGACCGATGCGCAAAGAGCGTCAGCAGAACCGCCCGCGTCTCCGCCGAGTCGAGTCATCGCGAACGCGCGCGCAGCCGGCTTCGATCTGAATGCTGAGGCTTGGTCGCGCCTCGACAGCGACGAACGTTTCGCGCTGATGAAGATGGCCGACGCAGAAACGCCAAGCCACAATCTCAGCGCAGCGCTGAAGGAATTCGAAGTGCCCCGCGACCGCGCGAGTTGACCGTCAGCCGCGCGCATCGAGCAGCGCCCGCCCCTTCCGCCTCGGTCACACGGGCGGACGCAATTCGGAAATGTCCGTGTGGGCACGTCCGTTCGTCACGTACCTGACTCTCCGAACCACCAGTCCCATCAAAGCAACTAGTACGATTGGGCCGACTGTAAAGTTGAAGCACAAGAACAGCGCTAGGCAACAACTCAGAAGGACTAACCGCTCCCCGGGAACGAAACCGTGTTCCAACGCATCCGCTACCAGGAATATAGCCGGCACTGAAAGAGCAGTTAGATCGTAAGCGAGCATATAAGGCGTCATTATCAATACGCCGATAGAAAATGCTGCAGCTTTCAATGAATGCGGCACCGGCGCTTGGAGCCAAATTCGGCAGGCGAGCACAGTTGCAGACAGTGCGACAGCCAGATGGACAATCCAAGCACCGACTAGTCCCGCACCGGCCGCGTGCATCATGCCCAAAACCGTCTGATTCAGGGCGTCCATGTTCGGCGGCAAAAAGGTAGCGGGATTGGCACCTTGTGATGAGCGCAAAAACAATAGCCAGGCATTGGGCCCGAACACCATAGTGGTTGCTGCGGCGAACAACGACGCACTTCCGGTTGCCCCAGCAACGACGCGCCATTGCCCAGTTATCACCAGAGCTAGCGGGAAAAAAAGTACGAATTGAGGCTTATAGGTTAGCAATCCTAGGCACATTCCTGACAGATACGGTCGTCGACTCATGAAGAGCAGTGATAGGCCGAGGAGCCCCACCATTAGGAAGGACGTTTGGCCTTCATAGACACTTTTTGCAACCGGCAATGGCACAAATGTCAGCACAATCGACAAGACGGAGGGCAAGATGGCGTATAGGGCGAGCACATACAAACCAACCGTTGCAGCCAGCCAAGCGAAGAAAGCCGTCACGTACGGAAGCCGTGCTAGCGGAGCACAGAGCAACAACATCGTCGGAGGATAAACATAGTGAAAATAAGAAATCGGGGGGGGGGCAGATTTCGTCACCAAGGTTCGGGCGGCGGAAAATGTGGAATCGTTATAAACTGCCGCAGCGCCTCTCCCCAGGGCGACTCGGCTGCCAAGCCACCATTGGAGGAAATCGGTCGAGATATAATTTCCGGCCCTGTCAATCAGCCAATTGCCGGCAACGAAATGAACAGCGAACGCGGCGATGTTTGCTGCGAGAAAAGTGTACCCACATAGCGACAATCGACGTCGTGTGAAAATGAGATCCTCGACCTTAGATATACTCGTCGCTCGCGGCCAAGCGCGTGTCCAAAATTTCATCGACACTCCGTCGCCGAAGAGTGACTCATGGCCGTCTTTGACCTCCTCCACATTAGAGCTAGCTCGCGACCATCGATGAGTCCCGCAGTAGACCAAAAACAAACACACTGTCGCGTCGGACTGCGCTGAGAATATCGCTGCAATTGGAATGGCTTTTCACGTGCGCGTATTAGCATAGGCTGTTAACTCGATGCTAGCCGGTATCGTGGCTCCGCTCGGAGCGAATGAGCAGATACTATCGATTTGCAATCGCGAGACTCTGATGTTCGAGCGTTAGCAGGGCAGCCTTACCCCTTATAACAGGGACGAAGTCCCGCATCCGCGCGAGTGCCGACCCTCTTCCCGTTGAGTGCAGGGGTCACCCCTGCCCAAGGATGCCGAAACCCACGGCGGGTTTCGCATACAATCAAGCTTTCCTGTTGCCACAGCAACTTTGATTACCCGCGCGCGAAGTGATCGAGGAGGGCGCGGCCCTTGCCTAGTTTGAAACTTTGCTTGAGCGCTGCTGTTACGTAGCGTTTTGCGCCGCGGACTGCGTCCTCGAGGCTTGCGCCGCGCGCGAGATGCGCCGCGATTGCCGCCGAGAATGCGCATCCGGTGCCGTGCGCACCGCCGCCGGCGATTCGCGGGCTCTTGAGCTCGATGAAGCGGCGTCCGTCGTAAAACAAATCCGTTGCAAACCGATTGTCCTTGCGATGCCCGCCCTTGATTACCACCGCTCGCGCGCCGAGCTTGATTATTTTGATCGCGGCCTCGCGAATCGCTGCGTCGGAATCGATTCGAATGCGCGACAGTACTTCGGCCTCGGCAATATTGGGCGTGACGATGCGCGCGATCGGAATCAGCCGTTTTCGAATCGCGCGTTCACCCTTCGGGCCGATCAGTAGTGCGCCGCTGCTCGACACGATCACTGGATCGACCACTGGCGCAGGCAGTTTGAGCCGTTCGATCGCGCGCGCTACCGTCTTGACGACGTCTGCGTTGGCGAGTGCCCCGGTCTTGACCGCGCGCGGAATACATTCGAGGGCAAGCGTATCTAGCTGCGCCTCGACCATCTCGACCGACACGTTTTCGACCTCTGCAACCCGGAAACTATTCTGCGCGATCACTTCGGTAATGACTGAATAGCCATAAACGCCGAGTGCGGCGAAGGTCTTGAGGTCAGCCTGAAGGCCGGCGCCACCGCCAGGGTCGCTGCCGGCAATCGTTAATGCGACGGGATGTTTCGAGTTGCGAGAGGCCAAGAATGGGCTCTGATGCGTTGTAAGGATCTTATCTGAGGGCGCGGTTCAGCGAAAGATCCGACCCGAGTTGATCAATCGGCTAACCGTGATACTTTGCCTAAGTTGGCAATGCAATTCATGCTGCGAGGCGTATGGCGGTAAGAGGCGAATCGGAATTTCTCAATCTTCCCTTCGCGGAGAAGCTGCAGTTCCTGTACGGGCTCCCTGCGCGCCAGAAGCGTGACCTGATCCTTTCGGCGCCCGAGGCCGAGCGCCTGGTGCAGTCGTTTTCGCCCGAGACGCTTTTCTACACGCTCAAGGAAATCGGCAGCGCCGACGCCGGCGATCTGCTCAGCCTCGCGATGCCCGAGCAGGTCAAGTCGCTGTTCGATCTCGATTGCTGGAACCGCGACCGGCCGAACGTCCATCGGATGCGCGAGTGGATCGAGGCGATGGCCGACGGCGGACGGCGCAAGCTCGCCGACGCGCTGATGGGACTCGACATGGAGATGATGTCGATTCTGCTGCGCGGCTACATCAAGGTGCATCGAATCGACGATGCGGCCTCGTCGCCCGACGCGACCGCGAACCGCTTCGCGCAGTACGACGAAAATTATCTGATCGAATTCATCCGCCACGACGCGATTTCGCAGCACATCTCGGATTTCATCGAAGAGGCGTTCGAGCGCGACTACAACTACTTCGGCGGCCTGATGGAAGAGATCTATTGGGGCGTCGAGGCCGAGCTCGAGGAAGAGGCCTACCAGTTCCGGCGCGCGCGGCTGAGCGATCGCGGCTTTCCCGACTTCTTCGAGGCGCAAAGTGTTTTCGCGTACATCAAGCCCGATCAGTTTCTGAAAATTCGCGCGGCGTATGAACCGCCGAGCCGCGCCGACTTGCCCGATGATAACGAAGTGATCGCGCCCGAGATGGCGCCCGCGATTGCCGACGGCGACGTCTCGCTGTTCAACACCGCGCTCACCGCGGGCTTCGCATCGCAAGGCAAACGCCAGCTCCGCAGCGAGATGGCGATGGTCAGCAACCAGGTGCTGGTCGCGCGCGCGGTGGACTTTGGCGACCTGGAAGCGGTGCGCGTCGCGGTCGAGATGACGCATCACTATCTGAACCTGGCGCTCGAGCATCTGGCGGGTGGCGACTTGCAAAGTGCGATCGAGCATCTGCGCGATACGCCGCTGAAACTGCTGTTCCGTCTCGGCGTCAGCCTGACGATCGATCTGCGCACGAGCACCGAGCTGACCCTCAAGAAACTCGGACTCACGGCCGTCAAGGTGCGCGAAATCCCGTACCTCGATTCACCTTATAAGGAAGCGCTGGCCGGTTTCATGGCGCGACAGCCGCGCTTCTACAGCGGTCTTGACGGCAGCGGCGCGGTCGAGATGCGCGACTTCAGCAGCATGCGCGACCTGCATCTCAGCTACGCGATCCTCGATCAGATCGATTCGGCCGCTGAACTATTCCGCGCGCTGTTCGCGATCGATATCGCGTCGCCAAACTTCCGCGCCCAGATTGCCGCGCGTGACGTTCGCCTCAGTCAGCTCCTGCTGACCGGGTTCGCGCGGCTGGCGCTGGACAACCGGCTGACGATCGATCCGATTGAAGGAAGCAGGCTGACCGCATTGCGCGCCGCGATTATGACCGGCCAGCCTGGGACCTTCAGCGACGAGTTCCGCACGATGATAAATCAGGCGCTCATCGAACGGATGGACGATTCGGCGCGAAAGCGCACCGCCGCATTCCTGAACTCATGCCTCAACCTGCTCGAAGAAGAGTTCGCCAACCTCGGCGGCGAGCTTCAGATCGATCCGCGTTTTATCGAAAGCGTGTTGGTGAAGATCGGATAAGTGGCACTCGAATCATCGAAAGCCGAATGCAAGCAGGCGGCGGGCGTGTTCGCGCCGGTGATCGATCGCACCCGATGCGAGGCCAAAGAGGATTGTGTCGAGGCGTGTCCCTACGACGTTTTCGAAGTGCGCAAATTGGGCGACGAGGACAAGCGATCGCTGCCGATTGTCGCGCGCGTGAAAGCGTGGGTCCACGGCAATCGACAGGCATTCGCAGTTCGCGCCGACGAATGCCACGCGTGCGGCCTGTGCGTAATCGCCTGCCCCGAGCATGCGATCAAGCTGATTCGAGCGGCGAGTCCCGCTTAGCGCGCGCCGTCTGCGGCGAGTGTGACAGTGCGGCTGGCGCCGTCGCGACTCAACGTCAACGTCACATCAGTGTTGTTAACCTTCGC
>PMOH01000191.1 GCA_003161515.1 Deltaproteobacteria bacterium | reverse complement strand
TATAGGTCTGAAAGATTCACGGCGTTCAAACCTTCGCGCAGTTGTTCGTCGCTTAGTCCCTGTGCTCGCGGATAGGTCAGCTGATCGCGCAGCGAGCCGAGTATCATGTAAGGCCTTTGCGGGAGAAACATCACGTCCGACAGCGCGGGGCGGGTCACGGTGCCGCGGCCCTCGCGCCATAGTCCGGAAATCGCGCGCATCAGCGAGGTCTTACCGCTGCCGCTCGGACCCTGGACCAGGAGCGGTTCGAGCGCGCTGGCGTCTGCGTTCACGTCGGAGATCAAAGTCCTAGTTCCATCGGGCGTGAGCAAGGTCAGATGATCGAGCCTTACCTGTGGCGCTTCGACGATTTCAATTTTCTCGCGCCCGTCGGTTTCGGCCTCGCGCGCGGCTTCGGCTTCCTCGAGGAATTCGCTCAGCCGGGTCACCTGGTTGGCGTATTCGGCCAGTGACGGAAAACTGGTGACGACGACCGAGAGAGCCCCGTGCAGCGACATGAAGGCGGCGGCGGCCTGGACCACTTGCCCGAACTGGAGGTGGGCGGCGATGTAGGTCCCGGCGAGAAACCAATAAGGCACCAGTGCCACCACGCCGCCATAGGAGCTGGTGAAGAATCCAAGATTGCGCTGCCACAGGATGAGCTGCTTGTAGTTGTCCACGACTTTCGAAAAGCGGCGACGCAACTGCTCGCGTTCAAGCTGTTCGCCTCCGTAGAGGAAAATAGGTTCCACGTTGTCGCGCACGTGAACCAGCCCGAACCGGAAATCCGCCTGATACCTTTCCTGGTAGTAGTTGAGGCCGACCAGCCGCCGTCCGATCACGACGGAAAAATAAGTGCCCAGCACCGCATAGCCGATCAGAATCAATGCCAGTGACGATGAAATGGACCACAGAATCGCGAAATAGGTGACTACCCCGGCGATAGCAAATACCACCGTCACAGTCAGGGTCTCGGTTGAGGTAACGAACGCGCCGATGTCGTCGCTGATTCGTTGATCGGGATTATCGACTTTGCCGAGCAGTCCCATCCGGTAGAACGCGCGATGGGCGAATCCCGCATCGGTGAAGTAGTGAGTCAGCCACTGGCGCCATTCGATGTAAAGCAGGCTCGCAAGGTATAGGCCGACGACCGAGATGACTACAGTGAGGGCGGTCACCGCGACCCAGATCAACATGAGATGATAGAACTGCGCGAGGTGCTTCCCTACCAGCGCGTTGGTCGAATCCCGGTTCAAATAAGAGCTATAGGCCCCGAGCGCAATCGCAGAAGCACTGAGAAAGGCGACCCATCCGAGCAGCTTGAGGCCTAAGCCGCGCTCCTTTGAGGTCCAGTAAAGTTTGGTGAGCGACCATACTTTCTTCCAGAAGACGCGATCGAATCTGTTCAAGCTTCTCCTCGCGATGCGCGCCAGCAAGCGCACAGTTTCGCAGGATATTAGCTCAACAGTGCCGCGGTTGTCCCTGCCGGATGCCGACTGCGGTCACCGGTCGGCGCGATTCAAAATCTGCCTGATTTTTGTCGCCAGCTGCGCAAGCGTGAAAGGTTTGGAAAGCAGTTCGACGCCGGGATCGAGTCTCCCTTGATGCACAATGGCACTCCGCGCATAGCCACTGGTAAAGAGCACTCTTAGAAGAGGCCTTTGCAATCGTGCCTCGTCCGCCAATTGGCGCCCATTGAGGCCGCCTGGGAGTCCGATGTCGGTGAACAGCAGGTCAATGTCGGATCGGCCTTCGATGAGCCGGAGCGCGCTTGGCCCATCAGACGCCTCCAACACTCCGTAGCCTAAGTCACGCAGCATGGTGGTCGTATTAGCCCGCACGTCCTCGTCATCTTCGACCACGAGGATGATCTCTTCCCTGGTGCCGGCCATCAGGGGTGATCGCACCGCTTGATTGATCCTTTCCGTGGGCTCATCCACCATCCTGGGCATATAGATCCGGACCGTAGTGCCGGTGTTGGGCTCACTGTCGATCTTTAAGTGACCGCCGGATTGCTTGACGAAGCCATAGACCTGGGAGAGGCCAAGTCCGGTGCCGTGTCCGGCATCCTTGGTGGTAAAGAATGGCTCGAAAGCACGGGCTATAACTTCGCTGGTCATTCCCGTTCCAGTATCGGTGACCGCAATCATTACGTATTCGCCGGGGATCACGTCTTCGTTTGAAGCCGCATAGGCGTCGTCAATCCTCGCGTTAGCGGTTTCGATAGTGAGCGTGCCGCCTTGGGGCATGGCGTCGCGCGCATTCACCGCGAGATTCAGCAATGCGTTCTCGAGTTCGCTCGCATCGGCAAAGCTGCGCCACAGTCCGGCTGCAAGTACCGTTTCGATGCGGATAGACTCGCCCAGGCTGCGCTGCAAAAGATCTGACATGCCGGTAACCAGGCGTTTATGTCGAGCGCCTTGGGATCCAGAGGTTGCCGCCGCGAGAATGCGAGCAATCGCTGGGTCAGCGTTGCTGCGCGTTGTGTACCCAGGATGCCGCGTTCGATTAGCCGTCCCAGGTCCGAATAGCTGCGCTTCTCGACCCGCTGCTGCAAAAGATAAAGATTACCTGCGATGACCTGGAGCAGATTGTTGAAGTCGTGGGCGATGCCGCCGGTGAGTTGGCCGATCGTTTCCATCTTTTGCGCTTGCCGCAATGCTTCCTCGGCTTGCCGCCGTCCGGTCACCTCGACCGCTTCGGGCACGATGGCGACCACGGCGCCATTCGCGTCGCGCACCGGACGCATCTGAAACTCGAACCATCGCCAGCCGCCGGCAGGCAGGTTCACGTGAATTTCCTGGCGCACGATTTCGCCGCTCGCAACGATCGGGATCGCCGCGCGCACCATTTCAGGCATGCCGGGAGTGCCGGTGAACCATGGCGTCTCCCAGAACGGCTTGCCGAGGACATCTTCACGCGAAGCCTCGATACCGGCGAGCGAGGTGGCATTGGCGTCCAGCACCCTGCCGTCAAGCGACATGAGGCCCAGGTAGGTATAACTGGTTTCGAAGATCGTGCGCAGGCGCGCTTCCTTGGCCTGCAACTCGGCCGTGCGCTCGGCCATCTGAAGCTCGAGTGTCTCGTTGAGGCGGCGCGTCACGGCTTCAGCCTCGCGGCGCTGCGCCGCTATGTCGAGGTTGGCGCGGACGCGCGCGAGCAACTCGCGAGCGCCGAACGGCTTGATCAGGTAGTCGTCGGCGCCGGCGTCGAGACCCTCGATGCTCGCCTCCTCACCGGCGCGAGCCGAGAGCAGAATGACCGGCACGTCGCGGAGATCGCCGTCGCTACGCAGCGCGTGCAGCAGGCCGAAGCCGTCGAGTCGTGGCATCATTACGTCGCTCAGCACGAGGTGCGGTTTTCGCCGCCGTGCGGATTCGAGCGCAGCCTGCCCGTCGCTGACTGCCTCGACTGCGTAGCGATCGCCAAGCAGTCGGCGAAGGTAGTCGCGCATATCAGCGTTGTCGTCAGCGATAAGAACGAGCGCCTTGTCGGTGGAATGGCCGGTACCAATAAAGGAATGAGTCGCCGATTCGTTTTGGATCGCGTGCTCGGCCAGCGGCTCGCCGGGCAACCATCTAAGAGCCTCTTCGACGAATGCTAGAGCGCGCGGTTCAGTTGACGCGAGTACCCGCGCACTCTTGATGCGATCCGGCGGCAGATGCGAGGCGCCCAGCGGCATCGTGATGGTGAACGCCGATCCTTTTCCGGGTGCGGTATCAACGCGAATGTTACCGCCGTGAAGCCGCACCAGTTCCTGCACCAGAGCCAGCCCGATGCCGGTGCCTTCGTGGGTTCGTCCGACCTGGCCCTCGATACGATGAAAGCGCTCGAACAGGCGCGGTATCTCATGCGTCGGGATGCCGGTTCCCGTGTCGCGCACGGTGAACTCCGCGCTCTTGCCATCGGGCGGAACGCGAAGTGAGATCCCGATTTCACCCTCGAGGGTATATTTGAACGCATTCGACAGCAGGTTGAGAACGATCTTCTCCCACATGTCGCGATCGACGTAAGCCGGCTCCGGCAGCGGTGCACAATCAATCACATAGCGCAGCCCGGCCTGATCCATTGCCGAGCGAAAAGTGCTGGCAAGTTCGGCGGTGTAAGCTGCGAGATCGGTTGGCTCGTACACCCCTTCGAAACGGCCCGCTTCAATTCGCGAGAAGTCGAGCAGGGTGTTCACGAGCCTGAGCAGCCGGAGTCCGTTGCGGTGGATCAGTTCGATTTCGTCGCGGCTGGCCGTGACTGCGGCAGAGTCGCCGTCGCGCCCGAGCAGTTCTTCGAGCGGTCCCAACATCAGTGTAAGCGGCGTGCGAAACTCATGGCTGGCGTTCGAAAAGAATGTGGTCTTGGCGCGGTTGATTTCAGCCAGAGCCTCGGCGCGCTTCCTTTCTTCCTCGTAAGCGCGAACGTCGGCCAGGCCAGCGGCAATCTGCCCGGCCAGCAGTTTGATGAATCCGCGATAGTTGTCGTTAAAGGGCCGATGTGGATTGAGGCCGGCGATTAACACACCGGCCGGCTTCTCCTGCCCCTGATGAGGAATCGGCACAGCAACCGCGCTGTGCGGACTCTCGCGCCACGCACCTGCGGGCAAGTTCGGAAAGCGCTCGGCGAGGTCGTTGACGAGTACCTCTTCAGATCTCGCGAGCACCTCGCTTATGGGCCATGGTTCGCCAGCCGCGCCTATTTGAATGATGCGTGGAGCAGCCGGATGTGCGGCGTCGATTCCGGTGCGCGAGACCAGGCGTGCGCGCTCGCCGTCCGGCTCGATCAGATAAATCAGGCTGAAAGGAATATCGTAGAGGTTGGCGCCGACGCGCCCGCCAATCGCGGCGAATAACTCGTCGATCTCGCGCGTGTTGGCGATTAGCGCCGCTGTTTCACGCAATACAGTCAGCCGCCGTTCCGCGATGTACCGGTTGGTATCTTCGACGACGATGCAGAGCAGGCCGCCTATCTTGCCGTTGTCGTCCGGCAGCGGGCTGTATGAGAACGTATGATAGGTCTCTTCGGGGAAGCCGGACCGTTCGAGTAGCAGGAAGAGATCCTCATCGTAAGTCGCCTTGCCATGCTTGACGACTTCCTCGACCCTTGGCGCTAAATCCGGCCACGCCTCCGGCCAAACTTCGGCGGCAGGCCGGCCGAGAGCCCCGGGATGCTTCTTGCCGAGCGTCATCTCGCGATAGGCGTCGTTGTACAGGAACGCCAGCTCGGGACCCCAGCCAATCCAGATGGCGTAGCGCGAATCGAGCATGATTCGAACCACGGTCTTCAAACTGTCGGGCCAGTTTTGGGGCGATCCCAGGCTCGTATGGCTCCAGTCGCGGGACCGCATCAGCGAAGCCAATTCGCCATTGCCAGAGAGGAATGTAGGAGCCTTGACTGCGTCGGCCTTTTTGTCGGTCATGTCCTCGGGCGCGCCGCTCAGGGGAAGGTAGCGGCGCTGGGCTGATACTAAAACGTAGCGGCTCGCAATGCCAAGGAAGTGTTGAGACTCGGAGTGGGTCTCACAGGCTTTTCAGGAACTCGATCAGGACCTGGTTGATCTCTTTGGGACGCTCTTGCTGGACCCAATGGCCGGCGCCCGGGATTATCACTTTCTTTTTCAGATTCGGCGTGAACGCGCCGGCCAACTCGTAGCCGCCGGGAATCATTTTGCCGACCACGTCATGCTCACCGGCGGCGAAAACGGCGGGCTGGCGCAGCTT
>PMOH01000172.1 GCA_003161515.1 Deltaproteobacteria bacterium | reverse complement strand
TGGTCGTCGGCCGAGCGAATTACCGACGCGCTCAAGCGTGCCGGCGCCGACGTGCTCGCCAACGACAGCCGCCGGCTGGTTCTGCGCAACGAGAAACTGGTTGTGGTCGGGATTGACGATCTGTGGTCGCGGCGCGCCGAGCCTGCGCGCGCGTTCGCCGACGTCACCAGCGACGACAGCACCATTGTGCTCGCGCACAATCCCGATACCGCTCTCTACGCGCGTCATCTCAGGCCGGGCGTGATGCTCTCCGGGCACACCCACGGCGGCGTCGTGCGAATTCCATTTTATGGATCGCCGCTCAAATCGATTCTGCGCATCGGCAAGGAATTTTACTCGGGCCTGAACCGCTACGAGGATTTTTACATCTACACCAATCGCGGCTTGGGCACGTTCTGGCTGAGAATCCGCATCAACTGCCCGCCGGAAGTGTCGCGCTTCTCGCTGACTCCTCTCGTTGACGCGATGCCTGCGGAAAAACCGACCGCGAAACTGCATCCGTTGAAGCGCGTCCGCCGACGTCGCACGCTGCGCCCCGTCACTCATCGCTCGCGTCGAAAGCACGTCTAGCTGGAATCGAACCATGGACGCGAAAACCGTCGCTCTCGCGGGCGGCTCGGGCTTCATCGGTCGCGCGATCGCACAGCGCCTGGCGGCGAGCGGATCAACCAGGGTGCGCGTGCTCACGCGAAATCCTGACAAGGCGCGATCGCAACTGGATCTGCCGGGCGTCGAGTTCGTTCAGGCGGATATCGCACGGCCCGCATCGCTCGCCGATGCGCTCAAGGGTGCGAACACGATCGTCGATATGATCCAGTTCGAGGGCTACCCGGTCGAGAATCCGCGCCGCGGCCTAACCTTCGAGCGAATCGACTACGGCGGCGTCGTCGCGCTCATCGACGCCGCGAAGGAGGCCGGCGTCCAGCAATTCATCTACATCAGCGGCGCCGCCGCCGACGAGAACAGCACGCATCCCGCTTTTCGCGCGAAGGGTCGCGCCGAACGCGCGATCCGTGAGTCGGGTCTCACGTACACGATCTTCCGGCCGTCGCTGGTGTACGGCCCGGAGGACAAAGTCGTGAACGGTCTCGCCGGCGCGCTGCGTTACGCGCCGATCTTTGGCGTGCCCGGCACCGGCCGGCAGAAAGTTCAGCCGGTGCTGGTCGATGATCTCGCCGCGTGCGTGACGCTCGCGGTGTCGGGCCGCGGCCGCAACGGAACTTACGACATCGGCGGCCCCGATCTGATGACGTTCGACGAGATGATGCAAATCATCATGGACGCGAGCGGACATCGCCGCCCGCTGTTTCATATTCCGGAAGGTATAATGCGCGGTGTCGGCGGCCTGCTCGAGAAGCTGCCCAAACCGGTGCTGTCGCGCGACGCCGTTACGTTCGTCACGGCGGACAACGCTTGCGACATCCAGCCGCTGATCGAAGAGTTCGGGATAAATCTCACGCCCGCGCGAATCGGGATGGCGTATCTCGGGAAAAAGTAACCGCCGCTAGAGTCTGCGCCAGCCCGATCCTTCGTGGCCGAAATGGAAGAGATGGGGCTGCGTGATTTCGGCGAGAATTTCCAGCGACTCCGCGATTCGAGGGCCGGGTCGGTTGAAATACTGGTTGCCGTCGGCCATGAAGACGCGCCGATCGCGGACCGCCTTCAGTCCGTTCCATTCCGCACGATTTGTCAGCGCCGGCAAATCCTGCGCCGCGCGATCCATATTGAAGCCGCACGGCGAAATCAAAATCACGTCGGGATCTTTCTCGGCGAGCTCTTCGAATTTCATCCACGGCGAATGCTCGCCCGCGTTGCCGAAGAGATTTACTCCGCCAGCCATTTCGACCAGCGTCGGCATCCAGTTTCCCGCCGCCATCAGCGGATCGATCCATTCGATGGTAGCGACGCGCGGGCGATCCGACGGGCGGCGCGCCTTGTCCGCAATTCCGTTGAGTCGCGCGCGCAGCCGCTGGACCAGTTCTGTTCCGCGTGAATGAGCGTCGAGCGCATCGGCGACGCGCTGCATGTCGGTGAAGATGTCGTCGAGAGTGTACGGCGCGAGCGAAACGATCTTCGGCCGCGCGCCGAGCCATTCGGCGACTGCGGCTTCAACGTCGCGCTCGCTGACCGCGCACACTTCGCACTGCGACTGCGTGACGATCACGTCGGGACGAAGTTCGCGCAACTTGGCGGCGTCGACGCGATAGACCGAGAGCGCATCGCCGACGATCTTTTTGACGCGCTGGTCGATCTCCGCGCTGGTACCCTCGGGATTGAATTTCGGTTCGGTCAACGCGGGGACGCGCGCGACCGAGTGTGGGAAGTCGCACTCGTGCGAGCGTCCGACCAACTGATCTTCAAAACCCAGCGCGCAAACAATCTCGGTCGCACTCGGCAACAGGGTTACGATTCGAGACGTTTCATTCACTGCTTGATTCCTTGCCGGTTGCACTGACTGATTTGGTCGCGCCCCACGTCGGGATTCATCAATTTGAATCTCACATGGGTGCTCGCGAGTCCGCTCGATTGGACGTCCTCCCTGATGAAGTATTGCTCGCCGGCGCGGGCGTCAAACTTTAATTCCGCCGAAGGATCGGTCACAGCCGAGCACGCCACGGGCTCGCTGTCGGTTAAGAACTCGTCAAAGCCGCCACCGTCCAACTCGATACTCTCATGACCGCATGTGATCATCGGATTGGACTGCGAACTGAGCAGCCCATACGGGCGGTATATGTAGATGACGGCCTGCGACGCGGGAGTCGTCCTTGGCTGAAACGCTTCGCCCTGTGCGCCGCATCCGGCGAGCATCATGCAAACGAAAATTCCGATCGAAGCGCGAATCATTCTTATCTCACGACTTCGACGCGCGAACGTAAAAGAACAGCGGGATGTGTTGGCGAAACTTTTTGAAGGTCTCGTACAATTCGCACGCCAATTCGGGCGCGCGCGGCTCGCGAATCTCCTCGAGCCGCAGACCCGCCGCGATCACCGGATTGATGTAGTCGGACAGTGTGCGATCGAAGCGCGGGATGCCGAAATTCTCGACTTGCGACGCGTTGGGCGCGTGGCCGAACTTCCAATACTCGACGAACGGCTCGCTGTTGAAATAATCGGCGACGGTGAATTTCACGGCGCGCCCCGAATCGTCTTTGATCCAGCCCATCCCCTTGGTCGCGAAACATGGATGCAGAATGCTGAACGCGAGTGTGCCGCCGGGGCGCAGCACGCGGGCGACTTCCCGCATCGCGCACGGAAAATCCGGACCGTCCATCAACGCCATGGTCGAGATGACCGCGTCGAATGAATTCGCACTTAAGTCCGCCAGGTTGGTAAACGACGCGCGCTGATAGCGGATTCCCAGCGGTTCGCGGACTTCTTCGGCGCGCGCGAACTCGATCATTTTCGCGGACAGGTCCACTCCGGTGATGCGGGCGCCGCGCCGCGCGAACATTCTCGTGTTGTGGCCTTCACCGCATCCCGCGTCGAGCACGGTCTTTCCGTGCAGGTCGCCGGCGAATTCGAGAAACGCAGGATTGTTCCAATGCTCGCGAAAAATATCGAAGCGCTTACGAACCTGGTCCGTCCACACGTCGGCATTGCGATCCCATTGCGCAGCGACTTCAGACTCGCGAATTTCCGGCGGCATTTCTTTTTTCACCCCTCCTGCGCGACGCGCGACTGAAAAAAATACGGACGAGAAATTCTCGTCCGTTGAAGGACCGGGTTTTGGCGGATGAGCGCTCGCAACGCAATCGTCATCCTGAGGGTTTGGCGAGTATATGCGCGATGCTCAACGTTGACAAGAGTTCATCGCGCCTTAATCGTGAGACCCATGATGAACGAAGTTCCCAGCGCTCGCACTGCGGCTAAAGTCGAGGCGGTCGGTCTCGATTTCGGGACTACCAACAGCGCGATTGCGATCGTCGGCGCCGACGGTTCGCCGCGCCTGGCGCAGTTTCCCGCCGCTGAGAGCGGCGATTCGTCCGAGACGTTTCGATCGATTTTGTTCTTCGAGGCGCCCGAAGAAACCGGCGGCACAGATTCGGCCGTGTCGGTCGGCAACGATGCGATTCGGCGCTATCTCGCCGCTGCGGGCAATGGACGTCTGGTGCAATCGCTCAAGTCGTTCCTCGCGGACAAGACTTTCGAATCCACCGACATCATGGGCGAGAACTACACGCTGGGCGACCTGATTGCGCCGATCCTCAGCGCGCTGCGCGACGCCGCGATCGCGCAGTTCGGCGAGTTGCCGCCGCGAATCGTGGTCGGCCGCCCGGTTCATTTCGCCGCCGCCGGCAATCCGGACGAGGCGCTCGCGCGCAGCCGGCTGGATATCGCAATTCGCCGCGCGGGATGGAGCGACGTGGTGTTCGAGTACGAGCCGGTGGCGGCCGCGTACGACTACGCGCTTCGAATCACGCGCGACGAGACGGTGCTGATCGCGGACTTCGGCGGCGGCACCAGCGATTTCTCGGTATTGCAACTGAAACCGCGGACGGCGGCGATGCATGGCGCGGCGCGCTACGAGATCCTCGGCAACGACGGCGTCGGCATCGCGGGCGACGCATTTGACGGCCGCGTGATGCGACACCTGGTCGCGCCCGCGCTCGGCCGCGGCACCAAGTACCGCTCGCCATATGGGATGGTGCTGCCGGCGCCGACTTGGCCGTACACCAAGCTCGAACGATGGCATCACCTGTCGTTCCTCAAAGCTCGGGCGACGATGCTCCGGTTCGAGGAACTGAAACGTGAATCGTTCGAGCCCGAAAAGATCGCTGCGCTGATCCATATCGTGGAAAACGATCTCGGCTATTTCCTTTTTCGAGCAGTGGAGAAGACCAAGCTCGAGTTGTCGGCGCTGGAAGCGGCCGACTTTGTCTTTTCCGATCCGCCGGTCCTGATTGAGAAGATAGTGGCGCGGCCGGATTTCGAAAATTGGATCGCCCGCTATCTCGAACAGATCGCCGGATGCGTCGATAGGTTGTTAAAGACGGTCGCGCTCAAGCCCGACGCGATCGACAGCGTGTTCCTGACTGGCGGGTCGTCGTTCGTGCCGGCGGTGCGGCGGATTTTCTCGGAGCGCTTCGGCAGCGACCGAATCCGAATGGGCGACGAGTTCACGTCCGTCGCGCGCGGCCTCGCGCTGCGCGCGCTCGACGCGGCCGATTGATCAAGAGACAAAGAATTTTTGTGAGTGACGAGACCGCCGACTACCGTGCGCGAGGGCGCCGCTTTTCTGCCGAGCGGATGGCGGAGAATTATCTATACCGGCCGCCGTATCCAGCGGAAGTGTACGACGTGCTGCTGGAGTTGATGCGCGGGCATCCGCGAATCATTCTCGACGCCGGATGCGGGACCGGAAAGATCACGCTTGGACTGATCGATCATCTCGATCGAGCGGATGCGGTGGATCCTTCGGATGCGATGCTTCGGGTGGCGCGCTCTTCTTCAGCGGCGGCTGGTGCGAAAATCCGATGGATTCACGCGTCGATCGAAGATGCGCCGTTCGATCCGCCGTACGGACTTATCGTTGCCGCGTCGAGTATCCACTGGATGGATCTCGATCGCACGCTGCCGCGCTTTGCCGACGCGCTGGCAGAGGGCGCGACGCTGGCAGTGCTCGACGGCGATGCTCCAGTCGATGCGCCATGGGAGCGCGAAGAGACTGCGTTCATGATCGACTTTATCGCGGCGCGAGAAGGTCGGCATCCGACCTGGTGGAAGACGGTGCGTGAGCGATTCGCCGAGCCGGTGCTGATGCATCCTGGGTTCGAGCGGCACGGGCATCGGATCACCGCGCCGATGTCGTTCACGCAAAGTATCGCGGACTATCTACGATGTCAGCATTCGCGCGCGACCTGGTCGGAGGATCATCTTGGTGCGAAGGCATCGGAGGAGTTCGACGCTGCGATGACGGCAATCCTGAAGCGCTACGCTCGCGACGGGAGGCTCACGTTTGATGTGCAGACGCGAATCGAGTGGGGGAGAGTCAAGGGATTGTGAAGTAGCCTCAGAACCCTCACCTACCGACCGCGATGCGGTCGGCTGCCTGTCCCGTAAAGTCCACCCTCACCCGCTCCTTCGGCGCGGCCTCTCCCGCAACTAAGCGGGAGAGGCGGATAATCAGTGGCGCGGAACGCAACATCCTAACTCGGGCGAGGTAAGAAGGATCAGGCGAGGGAGTGGGGGTAGGTTGCTGTGAGTGCGGGCATTTCGAGGCCTAGCTGTTCGCATCGGCGGGAGAGCATCGTGACGTATAGCTCGGCCAGTTCTTCGTTGTCGCGGGACTTCAGGCCGTAGCGGATGCAGTCGTAGGTGAAGCCGGTGCCGGGCGGGCCGAAGAAATTTACCGCGCGCGGGATCCATCGGCGCAGCGCGGTGTTGACCGACTGGACGCCGAAGCGTTCGACGGCGTCGGCAAGGTGTCGCGAGGCGAAGATTTCGTGGTCGGCTTCCTCGTCGAGGATAATTTCGGCGGCGCGCGCATGCGGCGCGTAGCTGGACTCCTTGTAGTTCTCGCCGATCATGATGAGGCCGGTGGTGTCGAGGCTGAGTGACGCCATCAGGAGGTCGAGTTCGCCTTCGGCCTTGGAGGCGAAGTAGCTGGGCGCGTCGAACGACGGCGCCTTCAGCACCGCAATCATCGAGCGGTCGGCGGCCTGCTGGGTGACGCCGAGTTCTGCGAGCGCTTCGTAGATCAGCCGCGCGTGTTTTTTTTCCTCGGCGAAATTTTTCTCGACGATCGGGCGCAGATCGGGATTGTCGATCCACTCGAGCGCGCGCTGGTAGCCGATCGCGGTGAGCTTCTCGGCCATCGCATGCGCGGCGAG
>PMOH01000137.1 GCA_003161515.1 Deltaproteobacteria bacterium | reverse complement strand
AACGCCGTCAGCCTGATCCAAACGATAACTCCAAAACCGATGCTTGGCCGCGTCAACGCGAGTCTGCGCTTCGTACGTCTCGCCAGCGTGCTCGCGGGGCAACTCGTCGCGGGACTCGCTGGCGGCATGATCGGACTGCGTCCAACGATCGCGATCGGCGCGGCGGGTTTGTGGGTTACGGCGGCACTGCTCGGATTCTCCGAAGTCGGTTCGCTGACCGGAATGGAGGAGCATGCTGCGCCATCCGTCGCCGACTGAACGGGCGTTGCCGCGTTCCTTCTGGTAGGATGCGGGCGAACAGCCGTGAAAAACAAACCGATCAAACCTGGCGCGCTGAAACCCGGCGATACCGTTGCAATCGTCGCCTCCGCCGCTGCGATCGAGCGCGAGCATCTCGAGCGCGGCGTCAACGTACTTGCCTCGATGGGCTATCGCGTCAAAGTTTCGGAGCGCGTGCTGGCGCGGTCGGGAATCCTGGCCGGCGACGATCGCGAGCGGGCGAGCGAGCTTCAGGAATATTTCGCCGACCCCGAAGTCAAAGCGATCTTTTCCGCGCGCGGCGGTTACGGATGCGGGCGGCTGCTGCCGATGCTCGACTTCAAGGCGATCGCGAGGACGCCGAAAATTTTCGTCGGCTTCTCGGACTTGACCTTCCTGCTCAACGCGCTGGTCGATTTGGCCGGGATGATATCGTTTCACGGACCGATGGTTGCGATGGATTTTGCACGAGGCTTGAGTCCGCGCGCACTCGATCATCTGCAAGGGTTGCTCAGCGGCAAGCTTGACGGCTTCGAACTCGAGGCGCGCGAGTCGATGCATTCTGGAATCGCGCAGGGCGAAGTGATCGGCGGATGCCTGTCGGTGCTGGTCGCGACGATTGGCACGCCGTTCGAGCCGCGCTTCGACGGGCGAATCCTGTTTCTCGAAGACACCGGCGAGAAGGCTTATCGTATTGACCGGATGCTGGTGCAGTTGCGGCAATCGGGCGCGCTCGGGCGAGTCGCAGGAATTGTTTTCGGTGCGATTCGCGCGATCGACGGAAACGAACAAGAGACGCGGATGATTGCGCGCTTCGCCGCGGAGCAGACCAGTGGCCTTGGATGCCCGGTGCTATGGGGCGTCGAGGCTGGACATGGCACCGAGAATTTTACGATTCCGTTCGGCGTGGTCGCGCGAATCGATTCCAATGCGCGCCGAATTATTTTCACCGAGCCGGCCGTTACGAGGTAACGGCACGATTTGCGGAGGACGGGCTGTTGGGATGGAGTGAAGTCGAGCAGGCTTTCAATGCTGCGGTCGAGCAGGGGGTGATCCCCGGCGCGACGCTGGTGGTGCGGCGCGGTGCGGACGTCGCGTTCGAAGGCGCATTCGGATTCAGATCGATCGAGCCGAGCCGATCGCCGGCTAAAATCGAAACCGTTTACGATTTGTCATCGCTCACCAAGGCGCTGGCGACGACGGTCGCCGTGATGATCCTCGCGCGCGACGGCAAGTTTCGCCTCGATGATCGGGTGACGCGCTTTTTCCCCAACTTTGGCGTGCATGGCAAGACCATCATCACGTTTCGGCACCTGCTGGCGCACTGCTCGGGCCTGGCGGCGTGGCGTCCGTTCTACCAGCGTATCAAAGAGATCGAAAAAGGTGGGCGCGTCAACTTCATGGCGAGTTACGGGTCCAAGGAATTCGCCTACGAGGAGATCCATCGGGAGAAGCCTGAGGCTCCGCCCGCGACCAAAACCATCTACTCGGATCTCGGATTCATTCTGCTCGGCGAGACGATCGAAAAAGTCTCGAGCGTGGCGCTCAACCGATACTGCCGCGAGAAAATTTTTCGACCGCTCGGGTTGCGCGCGACTGACTACATCGACATCTCGCAGGTTCGCTCGCGGCGCCTGGAGCCGGTTCCCGACATGTTCGCGCCGACCGAAATGTGCCCCTCGCGCAAGCGGCTGCTGGTCGGCGAGGTTGACGACGAGAACGCATTCGCGATGGGCGGAGTCGCCGGTCATGCGGGACTGTTCGCGCCGGTGCGCGAGGTCGATCGTATCGCCAGCGAGCTGATCGCATGCTATGCGGGCCGTTCGGACTTCGTGCCGAGAAAAATAATCCGCGAGTTCTGGACGCGCGACGCGACCGTGCCCGGCTCGACCTGGGCACTCGGATGGGACACGCCGTCGGCCGAGCACTCCAGCTCGGGGCATCGCCTCTCCGCGCGCGCAGTGGGCCATCTAGGGTTCACCGGAACATCTATCTGGATCGAGCCGGAGAAAGAGATTGCGATTTCGATGCTGACCAATCGCGTTCATCCGAAGCGCGATAATCAAAAGATTCGCGACTTCCGCCCCAAGATTCACGATCTGATCATGGACGCACTCAACGGTGGCTGATTCCGCAAGCGCATCACGCCTCGCGCGTATTCCAGCGTCCACGCGCCGGGTGCATCTCGTCGGAGTCGGCGGCACCGCGATGGCTGCACTGGCCGGGATGCTGGTCGAGCGCGGCTTGTCGGTCACCGGCTCCGACAATCAGCTCTACGAGCCGACGGCGTCGCTGCTCAGGAATTCAAAGGTCGGATTGATGACGGGATTTTCGCCGGCGAACCTGTCGCCCGCGCCCGACCTGGCGGTAGTCGGCAACGTGATCGTGCCGACCAATCCCGAAGCCGTCGCGCTGCTGGCGTCGCCGATTCCGTATCTCTCGATGCCCGAGGCGCTGTGGCATTTTTTTCTGAAAGACCGGCGTGTGCTGATGGTCGCGGGGACGCATGGCAAGACGACCTCGACTGCGATGATGGCGCACGTGCTCGAAGCAGCGGGACGCGATCCTTCGATGCTGGTGGGCGGAGTTGCCAGCGATTTCGGATCGAACTACCGGCTCGG
>PMOH01000317.1:12064-12635 GCA_003161515.1 Deltaproteobacteria bacterium | reverse complement strand
GACCGGCCCGCGACTCGCGATAGCTTCCCCTTGAGCCAAGGACCGCCGATTTGCTCGCCGCCAGGCATGTAGCGAGAACCTACGACCAGGTCGTAGCCTTCATCGAAGCGCTGCAGCATCGGATCCAGCGCTCGCAGATCATCGGAGCGATCGGCCATCATCACTATAAGCGCGTCGCCCCTCGCCGCCGCGAATCCCGCTTTCAGGGCGTTGGCGGGCCCGCGCCCCAGCGTGTTCCGCACCAGCCGGTATTCCACCGACGGCGGAGCTTTGAGCGATCTCACGACGGGCAGCGTCGGATCGTTCTCCTCGTCGTAAACGATCACTATCTCCGCGGGCGCATGAATCGCCGCGGTCAGAGCCTCTAGCGTCGGGCGGATGTTTTCCGCCTCGTTGCGGACCGGGATGACGAAGCTGGTCAATCCGTTCACATGCGTCCCAGCTTCATCTGCTCGGCAATCCACGGGATCACTTCATCGAGGACGGCGTCGAGGCCGACGGTCGCCTCGAAGCCCAGCACCTCGCGAGCCTTGGTCACGTCGGGCACGCGCATCTGCACGTCGTACGGGAA
>PMOH01000317.1:0-11944 GCA_003161515.1 Deltaproteobacteria bacterium | reverse complement strand
TCCTGATCTTGCAAGATCTTGAGCACGATGTCGGGCAGCACGTGGCTCATCGCGAGCTTTACATTACCCGAGAGAATCGTCGGTGCATTGAGCGCCCGACCTTCGCCGATTCCGACACAGTTGAACGGCCGTACTATGGTGTAGGGTAGCTTGTATTGTTCCCACGCGCCGCGCGCGAAGTACTCGCACGCCAGCTTTTGGAATCCATAGGTCGAATGCGGAGGCGGAGAAGTGATCTGCGCTCCTTCCGGAGTGGGGAATACAGTCGCACTTTCGAAAACCATAGACGACGACATCACCAGGATCTTCTGCAGGCGGGCTTCGCGCGCGGCACAGATAGCCGCGTCGAACGCAGCCGCCGTGATTCGCTCGTTTTCAGCGATCAAGTCGTACGCATACTCGTGGAAATAGGAGATACCGCCGATCTTCGCAGCTCCCGCCACCAGAACGTCGCAATCAACCAACAGCGTTTTGAGCAACTCGACGTCTTTGCAATCGCCGCGAGTAAACTTGTAGCGCGGATTATTGTCGTAGCTCCGGGTTATCTCGCCATACTTCGAGAAGTTGTCGATTCCAACAACCTCGTGACCTCTGCGCAGCAGATCCTCGACCAGGTAGCCCATGATGAAGCCCGCGGATCCGGTTAAACAAATTTTCACAGTTCCGTTCCTTTTCCGAGAAGATTCCAGACGTCAATCACGCGCTTGCCCTTGAAATCAAACTGCTTGTAGAGCTTGTGCGGCGTTCCTATCAGGATCAGGTCCGAGCGATCGATCAACTCCTGCGCGGGCACCAAGCCGGACTCGCGCACGTAGGGATCGGAACACAGGACCGTGCCGGTCTCCAGCTCAAGCAGGCTTTTGAGCTTGTACGAAAGCGAGTCGCGCGGATCGTCGACTTCTGCCTTGAAGGCCATTCCGAGAATTCCGATCGCCTTGCCCTGCAGATCGCCGACCGACTTCTTGAGCGCGCCGACTACGTATTGCGGCAGTCCTTCGTTGACGAGCATCGCCGCGTGTCCGATCCAGAACTGGTTCTTGCTGTACGAAGCAAGCTGCATCGTGTCCTTGAACAGGCACGGACCGGCTGCGAATCCGGGTCCCGGCAGATCGCTCGCGCGCGGATAGTTGTGCGTGATGCCGTTGTAGATGGCGTCGAAGTCGGCGCCCATCTCGTTTGCGATCATGTAGTACTGGTTCGCAACCGCGAACTTGATGTAACGCCAGGCGTTGGTGAACAGCTTGGTCAGTTCCGCTTCAATCGGCTGCATCTCGACCAGGTCTTTAGTCAGCACACTGAACAGTTCGCGCACGCGCCTTAGCCCTTTGTCCGAGAACGACGAAATAATCTGGGGCAAACTGAAAATCTCGACCAGGCCTTGCCCTTGAGAGACGCGCTCGGGGCATACCGCGACGTCCACCTTGAGGCCGTTTTCGTCCAGCCATCTGACGACGCGGGCCGACGTCCCCGGATAGAGTGTGCTGCGCAGGATTAACAATTGGCCATCGTGAAACTGGCTGCGATAGGACGCGAGAACGTCGTCGATAGCTTTGAAAGATGGCGACATGTGGCTGTCGATCGGCGTCGCAACCACCAGCACCACGGCGTCGCTCGCTCCGATCACGTCGGGGCTTGAGCCTACCTCAAGCAGGCCACTCGCGAGCGCCGCTCGGAGATCGCGCTCTCCTCCATCCTCGATGAACGGCATCTCGCCGCGGTTCACTCTGCTGGCGGCGTCGCGGTCGATATCGAAAACCGCTACCCGCTTGCCGCGCAGCGCGAATGCTATCGACAGCGGCAGCCCCACGTGACCGCATCCGCCAATCACGCACAGGTCAAAACGCATCGAAAGCTCCTTGGTCTATGATCAATCCTGACACTCGTCCAATCTCTCCTAAGCCCGCCTTGCGACCGCGAACATCTGCTTGCCCAAGAGCCACTGCGCCGGCCGCATCTGAAGATACAGTCGCACCATCCATCCGGCCGTCGGAAATCGCGACTTGAAGCTGTAGGGGAGGAACTTCGGAATCAAAAGCTCGACCTCGAATCCGTTCTTCACCAGTCCTTCATGCAAGCTCAAATGGGTCAGCGGAGTGATGTGATCGTAAAAGTCCCAGTAGCGCGCACCGAGATACCTGATGTTCGGCTGGAGCACGAGCAGTCGTCCGCCCGGACGAAGCCGCTCCCTGGTCTGTGCGAGCACCAGGTCCATGTCGTGTTTGCTTTCCAGATGCTCAAAGAAATTGCTCGCAAACGCCACGTCGAAGTAATCGGGCTTAAGCTCCGACATGTTCCGACAGTCGCCAATCACGACTTTCACATCTTTGGCAGCGTACGCGACCGTGTCTGGATTGGCATCGTATGCATATTTTTCACCGGCCTTTATGTGATTGATAAACTCACAGTAGCCGGCCGCGATTTCCAATACTCGATCGGCCGGATTCACGAAGCGGCTGAAAAAGTTATCGCACAGGATCGCCCAGACCTTGTCCTTTTTCGCGATGTCAGTTGACGAAAAGCGCGCTCGATACAGCCGCGCGAGTCCCGCACCCTCGCTGTCGCCCGCTGCATTCGAGGCCGCCAATGCCGCTTTGCCGCCAGTTTGCATAGCTGAATGATCTCGCGAGACCTGCCCTACGACCGAACCATACTCGCGTCGGTGTCTGCGAGTCGGTTCCGACGAATCAACAGGATGACTCCGATGATCGCAGCAATAGCCAACAGCCTACCATAGATGAAATTGGAATGAACCGGCGCTGCCTTGAGATCGAGGCGGCGATAGAGGCGGAGTCCTCCGCTGTCAAAGAGCGATTCGTAGCCGTCCGGCGAATCGCCGAGCGCGGCCGGCGGTGGCACCTGCTCGAGAATATATGGCGGGTGCGTCAACATCACGGACGGAAGATCGTTCAACCCACGGACGCGGCTACCCACCTGATAGAGATTGCCAGGATCGTGAACGACTTCCATCGGGTCGTCGTCGATTCCCGTCAGGACCGAGAATTGAAAAAGCGACCACATCGAGGTGTCGTGCGCGATATGCAGAATGTGAGTCTTCGGGGTGATGCGTCCGGCGGCGACCTCCTTCATCAGCAAATCGATCACAGCGAATTCGTCATTGCTGAACGTCCAGCGCCGATCTGCATGGCCGGCCCAGTAGCCTTCGGCCGCAGTGTACAAGTTGAATCCCCACTGCTCGGCTACCGCATGTTCCAGGGAATCGAAATCGACCGGGTCAGGTCTTTGGAACCATGGGTAGATAAGCAATGTCATGAGGACAAAAAAAACCGCCGGCCGCGACCATCGATTGTACGCAAGCGCGACCGCAAACCCCGCGGGAAACAGGATAAAATACGGGCACCAATAGTCCCATAGCTTTATCGCCACATCCCACAGCAAGCTCAACTGGTACTGCGGCGTGTGCGCCAACACGTCGACGTACTCCCCGACCAGGCCAAGCGAAAGCGCCACCGCGACCAGCCCGGCATAAGGAATCGGCGTACGGTCGTCGCGCCACGAAATCACAATGGCTGCGACCAGTCCCACGCAGCAAAGCAGCATGAGCATCGGGAGATCCTCGGCCACTTTGTCAAACAGCGAATAGCGTTCGCGGTACTGGCGCAATAAAGCGGCGAAGATGAAGCCACCGATAAACAATATATTCAAAATGCGGAGCGCCGTTCGTTTGCCGATTTGCAATGCGAACGGAATCCTCGCACTTACAACGATGATCAGAGCGATACCCGCCGCAACGGCCGCTATCAGCGCGAGGTATGGCAAATGACGCCCGGTCGAGATCGCGATGTCGGGCACCGCGATCAATGTCGCACCCGCCAGGCACAGCACCCCCGCGAGAAAAAGCCGGTAGTCACCCTCGACCAGCCAGAATACGACGCCGGCGGACGCGACTATCATCGCGAAACCGCCATTCAGGGAGTACGAAGCGACTGCTGCGCCAAGAATCATGGCGCCCAGCGCGATCAAGATGCGCCGATGCGATCGGTCGAGAAAAAATGCCAATCCCAATCCGATGAGCGCGAAATCAACCACGGTGCCGCGCACGCCTTGCGCTCTCCGAAACAAGCATGTCCAGAATAGCAGCAGCGCCGCGACGCCGCCGGCGGTGTCGTTGAACAGGGTCTTGCCCAGTCGCCACGTCGCGAAAATCATCAGCACGCTGATCGCCAGCATCGCTTGCGATTGCGCCAGCGCTCCGGCAGCGGCGTGAAGGTCAGCTCCAAGCCCGAGCATCGCGAGGAACAGTTCAAGTCCCAACGACTGCGCCGCCGGTACCCAAATTCCGTAAGGATCGTTGTCGAAGGGCAGGTACACGCCGAAGGTGATCACCCGCTGCGCCGCCGATGGAACCGCGAGCACGTCCATGAACGGCGCTACGGGAGAGGCGAGTTGCAGCGGTAGCATCGAGACCGCCAGCAGTCCGGCCGCCAGCAAAGCCAGCTTCTGGCCGGTCGTTAGAGGTGATCGCCGAATCCGCGGCGGATTGTACCAGAGCCAGACTGTGCCCAGCGCCAGCAGCGACCAAAGGGAAGCAGTGTTGAACAGACCGATTGGGCCGAGCAGGACACCTAGAAAGTAGCCCAACACCCAGACCCCGCCGGCGCCGGACAAGATCGCGTCTGACAGGTCGATTTCAGGATCGACTTTTAGAATAAGGCCCGCGATGACCGCGGCGCTCCATGCCCAGAAAATCCAGATCCGTAGTGCGGCCCACAACGTCGTCCGAAGGACCTCGGACATTCCTCGGATCGCCGCTATCCAGCTAAGGTGATAGGGAAAGTCCCGCAGCCGCCAAACGGCGAGCACAGTAACTATTGCTATGCCGATCCAGGCTGCAATCCACTGGCGGCGGTCGCGCGCCTCACCGGCCTTTACGCTTTCTTCCCCCAACTCAGGATCACCACCGGGAGGCGGCAATTGCGATCGCGAATACGGTCAGTATGTGGTCCGCCGTGCACACTAAATCAATTTGGCGAAGGAGTCGCTGCGCCCCGCTTTATCGCGACCTGCGCGGCAGTCCAACTGAAGAGCTGTCCTTCGCCGACGGGAACGTCGTCGGTGCCTCCATTTTGATCCTGGTAAGCCGCGAGTATCCAGTATTCGTGCGACGCATCTTCCTGGTCTGTCACCGTTCTCATGTTCGGAGGCAGCTTCGGAGCGAGGCCCGGAATATGGAAATCGGTGGCATAAAAGAGAAGGATGAGATCCCCGTCGGCAGTAGTCACGACCGACTTGGCGTTGAGCGTGCCACTGGTGTCGGTCTTTCCACTGCTCATGTCGACCGGCGAGTCTAGCGCGACATTGTCCAACAAAACGATCGCCCCTTTCGTATCAACCGGGGTGTCGAATGTCCACGTTGCCGCGCTGGGATCGTTGGCCTGAATTGCATGCCAATACAGCGACTGTCGCGTCGACGCGCTCGCATCGTCGCGAATAAAACGCCATCCATCCGGAGCGGTGATCTTCGGTTTCGAGCCGTTAAAGCTCAACACGTCGGCAATAGCGACTTGGCCCGCTTTTCCCTTTTTGCCCCAGTCGAGCGTGAGGCTCGTCGTCGCTTGCGCCATCGGGACTTGTGTGAAGCCAGCCACGCTGGCGCCGCCGACCGTGTTTTCGGCACTGAGAGGTTGCGGCGAAGAATTGCACCCGGCAATGAACACGGCGGCTACTGCGATCAATGCGTATCTGGTCATCGTCCGCTCGCAGTCATCAGGAATCCGAGGATTTTACTACTTTCCAATCATCCGACAATCTTGCGCTGGCAGTCTATCGCCTCTTCCAGGCGCCTTCGAGCGCTTCCCTCGATGGCGACATGCAGTAGCCGCGTGTCCTGTTTACCGAAAACTTTGAAAGCAGGGAAGGGTTTCGCAGTTTCGGGCGCGACGTTTTTCGAAGGCACTCAACGGCGCGATATTGCTATCGTAAGTAAACCAATCGGTGCGCAAGGTGCATCGTCAGCACTGTCGAGAAAAGAAAGCATATGGTGAATACGGTGAGACTTGGAATGGTCATAGCAGCGTTGGCGCTCGGCCTAATCGACGCCTCGCACATGGTCCTGCCAGTCGCTGCGATGAATACGACCTGCAGGGGGACTGATAAAACAAAATGGTCGGTCCCCGTCGGATGCACGTCCGCTACCGTCAAGATCACCGGTGACAAGGCGGTCGTCGATGCCACGCCTCCTGCGAATAGGGCCGCCGGTGCTTTTATGGCTCTGACGGTAATGCAGGATCCTATTGGCCATCCTGTAGCGTGGGGTAAACATGTAGGCGTCGATCCTACTACTGGAAGCGTCAGCAATGATCCGCTTGAGCCACCATCCTATCCGAACTCCCAGGAAACGTACTTTCTTGTATGGGAACCAGCACCTAATTTCGTCTGGAAAATCGTCGCCAGGTCGAGGAATCGCGCTGAAAGCGGTCCGTCTACACAGGGCAACAACGAACAGTTGGGCTTCGGCAACGGCAACATCGGCCCAACCAACGCACCAGCGGTGTGCCAGCCGAATCGTTGGACCCAATACATGAGCGATAATGGTGGATTCCTTCGTTGGGGCGTGCGGGACTATCTGTACAATGTCGCAGGTGAAACTACGATTTGTAATCCTAACAGTGAGACCGCTTTCTATTCACTAGTGTGCAGTATAGGCGGCTATTTGGGTCGGGTGGATGGCGACCACGAAATCGACGGCAACCAGTGCATTCATATTCCCTACGAGGCAGGCCTGCAGGCCAGCACCCGCTATTTCTTGTCGTTCCTTTGCTTTATCAATCCTACCGATCCGCTACTCGTCTCGCATACAAGGAATCACAGCATTGAGATTCCTCTTGACTAGACTATTTCAGAGATGGGCTCTCATGACGGTGTTGGTTCTCGGCAACACTTCCGTCGCCTTGGCGCAGATTCCAGCAGGCGGCGATATCGGCTATCAAAACGGGGCGGTTTCCGGGCGCTGCGTCGCAAGCGATCTGGTGGTGGGCGGCTCTTCGATACGAATTTTGAATGGAGGCTCTGCGGTTGTGAACGGGATCGCCATCATCGCCCTCAACCTTTCCAAGAACGCATGCGTATCGCTGAACACGCCGCCGGGAAGCGTCCAACTCGCGATTCAAGCATACGGCTCCGGATGCGCAGCCATTTACTACATGGTATGGCAATCGCACTCACGCGATCCGTGGCTCTATTGGCTGGGGCCCGCGGACGCGCACGCTCTCATGTGCGTGGCCGAAACGCTCTCGACGACTTCGCCGACAGATGCAGCACCGACGGCGAACGTCGGCAACGGAACCCAGACCACCGGGAAAAGCCTGACGACGACCGCCTATCTGGATCATATCTATTCGATAGTTTGCGACGACTTCAGCGGCACGCAGGCGCAGAAGTGGGCCGGCCCGGCTGACTCGGATTTGGTCTTCAGTGCCAACCGCACATGGGGCGGCCAGCCGAGTGCGTTGCCTTGCTACATCGCGGAACGACGCCAGAAACTTCCGCACGCCACGGGGACCGAAGCCGGAATCTTAAGTACGAGCACTAACTGGGTCGAGTTCATCACCGCTTTCAGAACCCTGCAAACGCCTGTTCCCCGCGCCCAAGGTGACGTCGCCGGCATTGCGGCGACGAAGTACGCGCCGACCACGTACGCGGATTTGACGACCACCTTCACAACCAATGGGCAGACTGGTTTCTGCAATGATTGTGACCCGCCATCAAATCCACCAAAAGTGTGCACCAGTGTGCGGGCAAAGACGGGGGCATACGTTCATCGGCTCAACGGAAAGAATTATTGCACTTACTGAAAAGCTTGTCCCTGCTGAAAATTCCATCTGACCGGGATCTACTGAATGGTTAGGCGCCGCCGACCGCATCATATATCGCGCGCAGCAGCGTCGCCTTGTTGATTGGCTTGGCCAGGTGCGCGTCACATCCCGCATGGAGCGCGAGCTTGATCGCTTCGGGGAAGACAGAAGCGGTCAGCGCGACTATCGGCGTATGCGCACGACATTGCGCACCCTCCCACTCGCGAATCGCGCGCGTCGCCGCATAGCCGTCAACTTCGGGCATCTGGATGTCCATCAGCACGAGGTCGTAGTCGCCGGCGGCGATGAAGCCGTCGATCGCCTGCCGGCCGTTTTCGACTTCGTAAAGATGATAGGGCGTCTTCTTCAAAAAAGCCCGGATAAGCGTCCGGTTGTCGATCGAATCGTCGGCGAACAGGATTTTGAGCGGTCGATCGACGACCAGGAGCTGGTGTTCGTCGCCTGCCAGGCTGGGCTGCTCCGTCATCGCTTCGCCGCTATCGCCTACGACTACCTGGCGAACCGCTTTGGCAAGTTCGCGCATATTGATCGGCTTGATCAGGTAAGTTTCCAGCTTCAAAGATTTCAGCCGCGCAAGATCGGCCGTCAGGTTGTCGCAATAGATCATCGCGATGATCGACGCCTCACACTGCGACGCCTGTGTAATGAGCTGCTCCATTGCATGAGGTGTTTGCGAAGCGATCCGATCACCCAGCAGCACCAGGCGCGGTGGCCGCCCTGCGGGACGGGCCTGCTCGATTGCAGTGATGCCTGCTTCGTAGGACGCGGCTTCCGTAACTATTGCGCCGTGACCGCTTAGCATCTGGCGCACGACCGCGCGCGCGGCCTGGTTGTGATCGACTATCAGCACCGGGAAATGGCCTAGGTCCGGCCATCGCTCCGCCGCCGGCGGGTTGGGCTCCAGTTCGAATGGCGAAATGAAGCTGAAGACGCTTCCCTTGCCGGGCTCGCTCTCCAGCGTAACCTCGCCCTGCATGAGACCGACAATGCGCTTGACGATCGCGAGACCGAGGCCGCTGCCCCCGTATTTCCGCGCGGTCGAGGTGTCGGCCTGCTCGAAGGCGGCAAACAAAACCGGGATCTTGTCCTTCGCAATTCCGATTCCCGTGTCACGAACACTGAATTTCAAGTGCAACGAAACGCTCGGCGAGGATTCGCGTTCGACTGAAATCAGCACCTCCCCATTTTCGGTAAACTTGATTGCGTTGCCGATCAGATTGAGGAGCACCTGTCGAAGCCGCAGCGGGTCGCCCAGCAGCGCGTTGGGAACGTCGGGCGCGATGCTGACGATCAGCTCGAGCCGCTTGACGTGCGCGCGGATTGCGAGCGTCTGGGCTGATTTCTCCACCACCTCTCTCAGATCGAAACTGATGTGCTCGAGGGTCAAGCGGCCGCTCTCGATCTTGGCCAAATCCAGGATGCTATTGATCAGGTCGAGCAGCGCATGGCCGTTGTTGCACAGAACCTCGATATAGCGGCGCTGCTCGACATTCAGCGCGCCTTCGGCCAGCAACTCGGCCATCCCGAGGATCGCGGTCATCGGGGTGCGGATCTCGTGCGACATGCTCGACAGGAATTCCGACTTGGCCTGCGACGCCGCGAATGCCGCCTCCCGCGCCGCGACCAGCTCGCGCTCGGTCTTCTTGAGCGCGGTGATATCGCGCCCTATGCCAGCTACACAGGTCGCATTGCCTGCCGCATCGCGCATGGGAAAAATATTGACCGCGGAAACGAACATAGTGCCGTTTGCGGTGCCATTCTGTTCCCAGGATATCGGCTGGCCGGTCTCGACCACGCGCCGGGTTCTGGCAATAGTCTCCGCAAGTTCGTCGGGCGGAACGAACAACTCGAGACCTTTTCCAACCGCCTCCTCAGCCGTGTAACCGTACACTCTTTCTGCCGCCGGATTCCAAAAAAGTATTCGGGCCTCCGATGACACGATCATGATGGCGTCCTGCGAAGCGTTGACGATCGCGGCCAGTCGTTCCGCCTGGCGCTCGGATCGTATCCGTCCGCTGATGTCGCGCTGGATGCTCGACAGGGCGACCACTTTCCCTTCTGCATCGCGGATCGCAAAACAGACCGTGGACGCCTCAATCAGCGTGCCGTCTTTTCTGTGATTGGGACCCTCGAAACGCACCACCTCGTCCGGTCGCGCTATCAGGCGCTCAACGATTTCCCGCGCTTGCGCATGACTCTCGGGCGCGATGTTCCGCGTGAACGACTGTCCGATCGATTCCGCTGCAGTGAAGCCGAACATTCTCTCGGCGCCGCGGTTCCAGTACGTGATGCGCAGGTCCGGCGCGATCGTGGTGATCGCGTCGTCGGAGGACTCGACGATCGCTGCCAGCGCCGCACTTTGACGCTCGTTACGCCTGCGCTCGGTAACGTCGCGCACGATCGCCGACAAACCGACCAGCTCTCCGTGTGCGTCGTAGATTCCGCTACCACCTATCGCCGCATCCAGGATGGTGCCGTCTTTCCTTTGCAGCGGCAATTCCAGCAGGCGCACCGCCTCGGGGTTTTCTCTGATCATCGCCAGGTCGCGGGTCAGCCTCGCCTGATCCATCGCGCGCGCGCCCGACGGAATGTAAAGATCGAACGGCCGCTTGCCTATCGCCTCTTCGGCCGTATAGCCCAGCAGTTTTTGCGCTCCGCGGTTCCAGCTTGTTATCCGGAAGTCCGTCGAGAGGCTGATGATGGCGTCATCCGAGGTTCTGACCAGCGCCGCCAGCAGCGCGTCCTCGCTCTCCATCGGCTGCGGGAGCCCGGCCTGGCCATCGTGCACGACATCGCCGTTCCCTTGCATGGCTCAGAACCGTACCGACGCCGTCAGCCACAGCTCGTCTCCGGTCGATCGATTTTGCGCGGCGAATTCGAAGTCGTACTTGAAGGAAAAGCTGACCGGTACCTTCTCGATCGGAACGGTGATGCCTGCCAGCGGCCCGAGTCCAATCACGCGCCCCTTGAATGCGCCCAGCGTCGCACCGCTGCCGGAATCCGGCGTCGTCTGCTGCACCGCGTACCCGGCCACTCCCGCCACCAGCCCATGCGGCAGATGCTGCGCCAGCACGAAGTCTGCGTGAAATTCCTGCCCGCTCACATAGTGAGTCGAAGGATTTTCGGCGTTGAAGGTATAGCCGACGAACAGCGACGCTTGATGGCCTGTTTCCGGGTCCATCCAGGTCAATCCGACGTCAGGCTCGACCGACCATCGATTGAGCCCCATATCGACAATCCGTTTACGATCGTAACTGCCGGTCGGCGCATAGAACATCAATGCGCTGAGCACGTGAAACTTTCGAAAGTGCCAGTTCAACATCAGCGGTGAAACAATCAGGTCTCCAAATCCGCCAATCGTCGAGATTTGCTTCGTGGTAGGGCCGCCAATCGGCGTGACCCGCAAGGTTTGATCGATGATTCGGGTCTGCGCCAAAACCGCACCACCCCAGCTGGCGCCGAATATCTGCCAGGGCGTCGTATAGGTCAAAAACGTCGCGTCAGTGTAACTGATCGTACGCGTATGGAATCGCACGGGCGCGTTATTGGGCTGCGCGGTAAGGCTCGCGTCCTGAAACATAAAGTAATTTTTCACCAGCACTCCGCCTGCCGCCGGCAGCATTCCGGCAAACAGATCAACCTGTCCCGGCCGATAGGTGCCGACTCCATACTCGGAAGCGAATACCCCGCCACTTAGTCCAAGCGTCACGACGAACGCGATCGCTGCGGCGCGAGTGTAGGCAAAGCAGCGGTAACCTATCCCCTCATGATGGCGAAAGTGCGGCATCTGCGAGGGTCATCGCAGCAACTTCGATGCCGCTATGATTTCGTGCGAAGGACCGACTGCTTAGACGCAGCGGATACTGGCTCCTGGGACCATATAGAGCGATTCGAATCAGAATGGGACACCGCCAACCCGCGATTGTCTCGATCTGAGAAATCAGCTCACAGTCTCCGCTGATCCATATAAGATGATGCGCTACCGAATCGCCTCGATGGTTTCCGAAGGCGCCATCCGATTGTCGCCGCGACGCAATCTCGTCACCTGCACTTAAGCGCCTGCGTCGCGTTGCGACTTACGGGCGAATCCCGTCTTACCCGATGTGTATAGC
>PMOH01000354.1 GCA_003161515.1 Deltaproteobacteria bacterium | reverse complement strand
GCTGGGCGAGCGTCAGACTTCTACGGTGACGGCGGGACTCTATGTTCTGTCGACGGGAATTTTCGATTACGCCGCCGACGCGCGCCGCGCGGGACTCGACGCACTCCGCCGCTTCCTGGCGCTGATCATCGAACGCGGGATGCGGCTGGATGCTTTTGAGATCGAAGGATCGATCGACGTGGATGAAGCGTCGGACCTCGAGGCCGCGCGCCTCGCAATACGGAAGATGCCATGAGCAATCGAGCTTTGGGAATTTATCGAGAACCCGAGTTTTCACCGGGCAAGGTCGAGGCCGACGCCGCAATTCTCGACGCCGTATTGTCGGAGCTGAAGCGCGAGGGTGTCGAGATCCAGGCGATGGACGCGGTCAGCTTCGCGTCGGGTGCGCCGGTCCAGGCCGATCTCGTGCTGCCGATGTGCCAGGGGCCGCGCGCGCTCAAGCGGCTGGCTGAAATCGAGCAGTCCGGTGCGATCGCGATCAACTCCGCGCTCTCGATTCGCAACTGCTATCGCGACCTGCTCGCAGCCGGCCTCGAGACTGCCGGCGTGCCGACTCCGGTGGGCGCGCTTATCCCGGCCGATGAGCCGATCGACGCGCGCAAACTCGCGGGGCTGGATTTGTCGGCGGGAGTATTCGTCAAGCGCGGCGACTTGCACGCGCTCGCGCCTGAAGACGTGCAGCGCGCGGCCGATCGCGCCGAAGTCGAATCGATACTCGCCGATTTCGTGCGCCGCGGAATCCGCTTCGCGTACGTGCAGCAGGAAGTCGTGGGCCGCGTCATAAAATTTTACGGCGTCAGCGGCGGTTCGCATTTCAGCGTGCATCCGGAGGACAACGAAAAGGAAATCCCCGAAGCCGCGGTACGCGCGCTGTCGGAGGCGGCCAACGCTGCTGCCGGTGCGCTCGGCCTCCAGGCGTGGGGCGGCGACGCGGTCTTGAGCGGCGATCGTTTTGCGATTATCGATTTCAACGACTGGCCCAGCTACAGTCGGGTGCGCGGACCTGCCGCCCGCGCCATCGCGCGCCGTGCGATAAGTCTGCTGACTCGAACGCGCTAGACTAGCGCCGCAAATTCAAAAGGATTCGAACCGCTATCAATTGAAGACGACAACCACTGGTAATAACGGAAAACTTCCTTCGATCAAGACCGCTGTTCCGGGACCCAAATCGAAAGAGATATTCGCGCTCGAACAAAAATATATCGCGCCCGGACGCCAGCGGATTTCGCTGCTCGCAGGCCTCGCGTTCGACCATGGCGAAGGCGCGACTCTCACCGACGCCGACGGCAACACCTACGTCGATTTTTTTGCGGGCGTCGCGGTCGCGAGCCTCGGCCATGCGCATCCGGGGATGGCGGAAGCGCTGTCCAAGCAGGCGTCGCGGCTGACGGTCGGCACGTTTGCAACCAAGGAGCGCGCGGCGGCGTTCAAAGCGCTGGCCGAAGTCGCGCCCGCGGGACTCAATCGCGCACATCTATATAGCGGCGGCGCCGAAGCGGTCGAGGCCGCGCTCCGGCTCGCGCGTTCCGCAACCGGTCATCATGAGTCGGTGAGTTTTTGGGGCGGCTTCCATGGCAAGACCGGCGGCGTGCTCGGAATGATCGGCGACGAATCGAAGCAGGGCTACGGCCCCTTGCCGGGCGGCCAGTACACCGTGCCGTACGCCGACTGTTATCGATGCCCGTTCAAGCTGAAGTATCCCGACTGCGGACTTTACTGCGTCGATTTCGCGCGCCAGCAAATCAAGATGAGTAGCGGCGGCTCGCTCGCCGCAATCGTCGCCGAGCCAATGCAAGGGACGGCCGGCAATGTCATCCCGCCCGACGACTGGCTGCCCGCCGTGAAGTCAGTCGCCAAGGACTTCGGCGCGCTGCTGATTGCAGACGAAATGATCACCGGCTTCGGACGCACCGGAAAATGGTGGGGCGTCGAGCATAGCGGCACCCGTCCGGATATCGTCACCGTCGGCAAGGGGATGGGCTCGGGATTTCCGGTGTCGGGCGTACTGTTGAGCGACGAGCTGGGGAAGGCGGAGCCTTTCGGCAAGCCGAGCGCGTCGTCGTCGAGCTACGGTGGAAATCCGCTGGCAGCGGTCGCTGTCTCGGAAACGATTGGCACGATCCAGCGCGAACACCTGGTCGAAAACTCGCGCAAAGTCGGCGCGATGATGTTGTCGCGGCTGGTGCAGCTCAAAGAAAAATACGAATTCATCGGCGACGTCCGCGGCAAGGGGCTCTTGATCGGCGTCGAGCTGGTCCGCGATCTCGAAACCAAGGAGCTGCTCGGCAAAAAAGTCACCGAGCTGATCTTCGCCGAATGTCTCAAGCGCGGGCTCGTGACGATGGCCTACTTCCCGAAGATTCGAATCAACCCGTCGCTCGTGATCACCGAGGCGCAGGCCGAAGCCGGCGTCGAAATCCTCGACGAAGTGTTCGCGCACGTTCGCGATCACGTTGACTGGCGTCACGCGTAAGCGAAGTCTTTTCTCCATGGCCAATCCGAATGGCAACGCGGCGCTGTTCTTCGATCTCGGCGGCACGCTGGTCAAACTCAACGAGTCGCGCGAAATTCCGCTCGACGCCAACGGCAACATCGTAATCGAGCTGCTCCCCAACGTGGCCGAGAAACTTCGGCCCTTGCATAACCATCTGATGTTCGTCGTGACCAACCAGGCGGGAATCACGCGCGGCCGCCTCAAAGCGGAAAAAGTCGAAGCCGCCCTGAAGGAACTCGACGCGAAGCTCGGAGACATTCTGTCGGGATGGCAAATCTGCCCGCACACCGACGACGATCAGTGCGAATGCCGCAAACCAAAGGGCGGCATGATCACCGAACTAGCCGACATGTACGGCGTCGACCTGGCATCGTCCACGATGGTCGGCGATCAGGAAGTCGATCGCCTGGCAGCCGAGTCCGCAGGCGTCGCAAAATTCATCCCCGCAAAAGATTTCTTCGGCTGGTAGCAGGGAAGGGTAAATCACTTTATCAAATGTGAAACCCACGGTGGGTTTCACACTTCCTTCGGCAGGGTGACCCCTGCACCCAGTGATAAGAAATCGCAGAATGGCGAGGACGCCCTTTTGCTCTGAGGTTCTTTTTCCTGTCGCCTGCGTCTTGTGTCATCCCGAGCGAAGCCGAGGGACCCCGGATCTTTCTCGACGCCAGCCGACGCACCCCCAACTACGGATCAAACGCGGTATGTAACGCTCGAACTTGATTCGGTCCTTGTGTCATTCTTGAGCGCAGCGAAGAATCCCGGATCTTTCCTTCCTTAGACGCGAGGAGACCACCATGAAAATCGGACTACTCACCCCCTTCACCGGTAAGAATGCCCATCCCGCCGAATTCGCGCGCGTCGCCGAGTCGCTCGGCTTCGAATCAATCTGGGTCCCCGAACATCCCGCGATGCCCGCGAATCCCAAGCAGCAGTTTCCCACCGGCGGTCCGATCCCGCCGCAGTACTTCACGATGGCCGATCAAATGATCACCCTCAGCATGGCTGCCGCCGTCACCAAAAATCTCAAACTCGCCACCGGTATCTGCCTCGTCCCCGAGCATGAACCCCTCGCGCTCGCCAAGCAGTTCGCGACTCTGGACGCATACTCGGGTGGCCGCGTCCTGTTCGGCATCGGCGCGGGATGGCTGCAAGAGGAGAGCGATCTGTTCGGCGTCGATTTCCCACATCGATGGACCGAGACGGCAGAGATAGTCGCCGCGATGCGTAAGTTGTGGACCGAGGACGCGCCGTCGTTCGAAGGCAAGTACGTAAAGTTCCCACCGGTGAAGTCGCTGCCGAAGCCGGCGCAGAAGTCGGGACCGCCGGTGCTTATCGGCAGCCTCGACAAGAACGCGCTCAAGCGCGTTGCGAAGTGGGCCGACGGATGGTGTCCGATTGCGCTCAACCCAGCGCAGTTGAAGACTCGCGTCGACGACCTCAAGCGCGAGTGCACTGCGGTCGGCAGGAATTTCGCCGAATTGGATATCACGATCATGGGCGGAATCCGCGGCGACCGCGCAAAGGTGCAGGACGGCCTCAAGGAGTTCGCCGAAGCAGGCGCCGGACGCTTCGTCGCAGGCCTGGGCGACCTGACCTTCGAGAGCTCGGAAGGGACGCTCAACAAAATCGCGTCTTTATATATCTAGGCAGGACGCTGCGATTTTCGGCCGGCTTCCGCTGTTCGAGCATCCCGCCGATAACTGGACTTCGCATTCCGAAAAACCTAGACTGCCCCAGATACCCAGAGGGTAATCGCCCGGCTACGTGCGGCGATCCAATTTGCACAGCGGGCACTGCCCTTAAAATCAAACCTCGACCTTTCAGGAGACTCGGATTGCGATGAGCGAATCGAATATCGTTCTGCCCACTTTAACCAGCGGACAGGTCATGATCTTGTGGCTGGTGCTGGTCTCGGCGCTGGTCGCGCTGGCCTACGGTGTCGTGTTGATACGCGTGGTGCTGGCCGCCGACCCCGGACCCAAATCAATGACCGACGTCGCGGACGCGATCGAACTCGGCGCGATGGCGTATCTCGGGCGCCAGGTCAGAACCATGGTCTGGTTCGTCGCCGTCATCTTCGTCGCGCTGTTCCTCATGTACCGCAACGTCTATCAAGGACTGTATCTGCCGCTCGGGATCTCGATCGCATTCCTGATGGGCGTCGCCGCATCGTACGGCGCCGGCTACGTCGGGATGTGGCTCGCGGTCAAGGGCAACGTCCGCAGCGCCAACGCCGCGCTCACCAGCTTCAAGGACGCGATGGAACTCGCGTTCAAGGCCGGCGGCGTGTCGGGGATGTTCACGGTCGGGCTCGGACTGCTCGGCGCGACGATCATCTTCCTTGTGTTCCGCGAAAACGCGATGAAGGTCCTGGTCGGCTTCGGCTTCGGCGGATCGCTCGCCGCACTCTTCATGCGCGTCGGCGGCGGAATCTACACCAAGGCGGCTGACGTCGGCGGCGACCTGGTCGGCAAAATCGAGCAGGACCTCCCCGAGGACGACCCGCGCAATCCCGCGACGATCGCCGATAACGTTGGCGACAACGTCGGCGA
>PMOH01000147.1 GCA_003161515.1 Deltaproteobacteria bacterium | reverse complement strand
CGGGCGCCGACCGAATTGCTCGCGGGGTTCGCCAACAAGATTCGTCCACGCTCGCGCGGCGCAGATTTCGAACTTGCCGATGGCGCGCGAGTCCCGTTCTCGCTGAGCGAGGGCGACGAAGTCGAGACCGATTCGGACGCCGTCAACGGCAAACCGTCACCGTTGAAAGTAAGGCTGCTCGAGATTCGCGAGAAGCGTGACAAAATCGCGGCGGCGAAACCGCGGCAGAAGGGTGCCTTCAAGCTTCCGCCACAGTCGCTCCTCGATTTGCCGCCCGCCGAGCACGCGCAAGTGGACGAGAGCCAGCTGGAGCGCAGCGCACGCGTGCTCGAGCAGAAGCTCGCGGATTTCGGTGTCGAAGGACGCGTGGTCGAGGTGCAGCCGGGGCCGGTCGTCACGATGTACAAATTCGAGCCGGGCTCGGGCATCAAGGTCAGCCAGATCGTAAATCTTGCCGATGATCTCTCGATGGCTCTCAGAGCCGCCGCGGTGCGAATCCAGGCGCCGGTGCCCGGAGAGGCTGTGGTCGGGATCGAAGTGCCGAACAAAAAGCGCGAGCGCGTTTTCCTGCGCGAGATTCTCGAGGCCGACGAATTCACCGCCGCGCAAAGTCAGCTCACCATCGCGCTCGGCAAGGATATCGCCGGAGGGCCGGTGGCGGCCGACCTCGCCAAGATGCCGCATCTGCTGATCGCCGGCGCGACCGGGACCGGCAAGTCGGTTTCGCTGCACACGATGATTGCGTCGATCCTGTTCAACGCGACCGCCGACGACGTGCGCCTGATTCTGGTCGATCCAAAGATGCTCGAGTTGTCGGTGTACGAAAATATTCCGCATCTGCTGGTCCCGGTGGTGGTCGATCCGCAGAAGGCCGCGAGCGCGCTGCTCTGGGCGACGCAGGAGATGGAAGGCCGCTACCTGCGGATGCGCGAGTTGGGCGTGCGCAATATCGACGGCTACAACCACGCGCTCGCGTCGGGCGCGTCGCTTGCGCAACTCAAGATGGCGGGTCAGAGCGCGCCGGCCTCGGACGATCCCAATCAGCCCGCGGTCGGCATGATCGAACATCGCAAGCTGCCGAAGATCGTGATCGTGATCGACGAGCTTGCCGACTTGCTGCTGAGCGAAGGCAAGACCGTCGAGCGCGATATCACGCGCCTCGCACAAAAGGCACGCGCCGCGGGGATTCATCTTATACTCGCGACGCAGCGGCCGTCGGTCGACGTGATCACCGGCCTTATCAAGGCGAATCTGCCCGCACGAATCTCGTTGCAGGTGACGTCGCGCGTCGATTCGCGCACGATTCTCGATTCGATCGGCGCCGAACGCCTGCTCGGTGCCGGCGATATGCTCTTCATGCCGCCCGGCAGCGCCAAGCTTCGCCGCCTGCACGGGCCGTTCGTCGGCGAGCATGAGATTCGCAAGCTCACCGATTTTCTGCGCGAGCAGGGCGCGCCCGAGTACCGCATGGAAATTCTCGATACCAAGCCGCCGGGCGAAGACGGCGCCGACGGACTCGCTGGCGAGGTGCAGGACGAGATGTATGATGAGGCGGTGCGAATCGTGATGGAGACCAACCAGGCGTCGATCTCGATGATCCAGCGGCGGCTTCGAATCGGTTACAATCGCGCGGCGCGGATGGTCGAGCAGATGGAGCGCGAAGGTATCGTGATGCCCGCCGACGGCGCGAAACCGCGCGAAGTCCGCCTCCACAGCGCCCGATGAATGCGTGAAGTCCTATCCCTGCGATTTCGTCTAACCGAAACAGCATGAAAATAATTTGGAAAGCGATCTTTCCGGCTATCGTGCTGCTTATGCTCTTCGCCGCGCCTGTTCGATTGGAGACGATGGTCCCTGCCGGCGCGCCCGTCAGCAAAGATTTGAAGCGGGTTCTCGATCATCTGCAGAAGCACTATCACGACACCAATTCTTTCACGGCGAAATTCAACGAGGAGATCGCGACCGTCGGCGCGCCGAAGCGGCAACGCAAGGGCACGGTTTCATTTCGCAAGCCCGGCCGCATGCGATGGGAGTTCGAGACCCCCGAAAAACAAACGATCGTCAGCGATGGCGAGACGCTCTACAGCTACGACCCGGATCTCAACCAGGTCGTCGAGACGCCACTGAAGCAGGCGCTCAAATCGAGCAGCGCGACGTCGTTTCTGCTCGGAATCGGAAATATCAACCGCGACTTCAAGGCCGCGTTCGCGAGTCCGCCGACGCCGACCGGACTCATAGATCTGATCCTCGACGCGAAGACTGGCGGCTACAAGATCGAAGTGGGACTCGATCCGAAGACCTACGATCTCATGAAGTTGACCCTCACCGATCAGCTTGGCGACGTGACGAAGATCGATTTCATTGGCATTCACGACAATGTTGAACTGCCCGATTCGATTTTCGCGTTCAAAGCACCGCCGGGCGCGGACATCGTGACAGCACCCGCTTCCCCCACGATCTGATACACTAGACAGACCTGTAAGGTTGATTGCCTCGCGCGTATGCGACGGGTAATTTTAAAAGCCCCGTAAGTTCCCCGGTTCTGTAAATGGAAAAAGTTCACCTGCTCACGCTCGGATGCCCCAAGAATCTTGCCGACAGCGAGCTGATGCTTGGCGCGCTGACTTCGGCCGGGTTCGAGATCACGCTCGACCCCGAAGAGGCGCAAGTGTTGTTGGTGAACACGTGCGCGTTTATCGAGGCCGCCAAGAAGGAATCGATCGACGCGATCCTCGAAGCTGCAGAGGTCAAGAAGCGCGGCTTCGGCAAGCGGCTGGTGGTCGCGGGATGTCTGTCGCAGCGCTATGCGACCGAGCTCGCCGCGACGATGCCCGAGGTGGACGTCTTCGTCGGCACCGGCAACTTCCTCGACTTGCCCGAGCTCCTGCGACGTACCGAAGCACCCGAATCGCGGCCGATTCCGTACGCCGGCGCGGCGCATCTGCTGCCGACCGCGGCAATCCCGCGAATCAAGACTGGAGATTTCTTCACGTCTTACTTGAAGATTTCCGAGGGCTGCAATCACAAGTGCGCCTTCTGCATTATTCCGAAGATTCGCGGCCTGCATGAGAGCCGCCCGATTGCCGACCTGGTCGCCGAGGCGCGCAATCTTGCAGCCGGCGGCGTCCGCGAGATCAA
>PMOH01000050.1:8872-12962 GCA_003161515.1 Deltaproteobacteria bacterium | reverse complement strand
TCGACGGCGACAAGGGCATCCTGCGCTACCGCGGTTATCCGATCGAAGAGCTCGCGGAGAAAAGCAATTACCTCGAGACCGCGTACCTGATCGTCAAGGGCGAGCTGCCCGACCGCGCGCACTATGAGCGCTGGGAAAACAACATCAAGATTCACACGATGGTGCACGAGAGTATCAAGAAATTCATGGAGGGCTATCGCTACGACGCGCATCCGATGGGGATGCTGCTCGGAACGGTCGGTGCGCTCTCGACCTTTTATCCCGACGCCAACGAAATTCACGACCTCGAATCGCGCCGGCTGCAGACCCGCCGCCTCATCGGCAAGATTCCGACGCTCGCCGCCTTCGCCTATCGGCATACCAGGGGCCTGCCCTACGTCTATCCCGACAACGATCTGACCTACACCGGCAACCTGCTCTCGATGCTGTTCAAAATGACCGAGCTCAAGTACCAGCCGAACCCGGTGCTCGAGCGCGCGCTCGACGTGTTGTTCATCCTGCACGCCGATCACGAGCAGAACTGCTCCGCCAATGCGATGCGCGCGGTGGGCAGCTCGCAACCCGATCCGTATGCGTGTGCGGCGGCGGCTATCGCGGCGCTTTACGGCCCGCTCCACGGCGGTGCAAACGAAGCCGCCATCCGCATGCTGATGGAAATCGGATCGGTGTCGAACATTCCCGCGATGATCAGAAAGGTGAAAGAGGGCGAGCGCCGGCTGATGGGCTTCGGCCATCGCGTTTATAAAAACTACGATCCGCGTGCGAAGATTCTCAAGGAGATGGCGGCGCAGGTGTTCGAGGTGACCGGACGCAACCCGCTGATCGACATCGCGATCGAGCTCGAGCGAATCGCGCTGCAGGACGACTACTTCATCTCGCACAAATTGTATCCGAACGTGGATTTCTATTCGGGCATAATTTACCAGGCGATGGGATTCCCGATGACGATGTTCCCGGTGCTGTTCGCGATCCCGCGGACCTCGGGATGGATGGCGCAATGGGCCGAGATGGTGCGCGACCCCGAACAGAAGATCGCGCGCCCACGCCAGGTTTACATCGGCGAATCGATCCGGCACTACCTGCCGCTACAATCGCGGCCGGTGCCGACCCAGCGCGAAGATGCGGTGAGTGAAGCTATCTAACGGTAGTTAGATATTCTCAACAGCTTCTCGCCGTTCCTGTTGGTAACTGAACGGTCCATGGTTGGCCTAGGCGTTATTCCCTGCTATCTGTAGTAGCGGCACGTTGATTCAGTTCAGCGGTGCCTAATCAACCAGGAGGCGGTGCTGCGATGGGTAAAAACGGAGGCGGCCAGCCAGACGCTATCTTGACGCTGGAAGAAGCGCTCATGCGTTTCAAGCGCACGAGGAGTGATGCTGGCGCACAGACCACGGGGCTGTCGGGGCTCAGCGTTCAAGACGTCGCCTCTTCGAGCATGGTCGAGCGTGAGATCGAATCAACGGCGACCAAGGCGACCAGCTATCTCGATCCGGCGGACTATAGCGCGAGTGTTTCCGATCAGCACGACGGAGCGAACGCCGAGATGTCGGCGGACGACGATATCGTCGCGGTGATCGACGGCATTCCGCGCACCCTCGCCGAGCTCGAGCGACTCGCCGCCGCCGAAAAAGCCTACGACCAGGACTTTCCCGAGACTCCGCTGCAGAGTGCCGAGATCGATGATGACGACGCGGAACCTGCCGAGATGGACACTCTGGCGTTAGCCGCCAATCGTCATTCCCTGATTCGCGACTACGCATTCACCGCGATGGGCGCCGCACTAATGGTGTTGGTCGCCGTCCTGGTAATGCACGTGCCGATCGTCAACAACCACCCGAGCCTGATGATGGCGCAGAGCATCGCGACTCCGGCGCTCAAGGCCTCTTCGGGCATGAACGCCACTGATGTGATTAACGATGCGATATCGACGCTGGTCATCGTCCCGGATGCGGAGACCCAGCAGGCGTCGGCTCAACGTCCGGTCAAGTCCGACGAGCTCGAGGCACGCATCAGGGACACCCTCAAGGTCCGCGCCTTCTCCGATATTGGCGTGTCGGTCTCGACCAAGGGCGATGCGTACCTGGCGGGCGAAGTTTACAGCCTCGATGAGGCGCGCAAGATCTCGAATATCGTGCACAGCGTGAACGGCGTGAATCGGGTTCACTTCCTGCATCCCGACGTTAAGCCTGCCGGTGGCCCGGCGTTCTTTGGAGTAGCGACGGCGTCGGCTCCGGCAGTCTGGGGCGCGAAGGTGAAGAGTGTGGTTATCGGATCGCCGGCGGATAAAGCGGGAATCAAGGCCGGCGACGTAATCAGCGAATTTGACGGCAATACCGTTCCCGACGCGAAGTACCTTGACCTGCTGGTCACGCACTATTCCCCAGGCCAGCGCGTGCAATTCCGCGTATGGCACGACGGCCAACCCGAATATCTGGTGGCGCGTCTCGGCGAGGTGACAACGGTCGCGAGCCGGTAATCGACGCCGCATTTCTAGCGAGCGATTCAGGGGCGGTTCACCACCGCCCCTTTTCTTTTGCGGAGAGCTACGGCTCCTCAGGAAAGGGTTTCGCGGGGATCGGCGCTTTGAACGCCCATGTGAACGATCCGTGCGCCCGCCACAGGTTGCCGCCGCGCTCGACCACTGGCCGCAAGTGCTGTTCGAATCTCGCCAGCTCCTCCGCGCTGAATACTTCCCGAATCACTTCTCCGTTAGTCGGAATCAGCGGATTGCCCGATGACTTCATCAACGTGTCCCACTTCATCGGCGGCATCGGGCCGGCGCCCAGATCGAGTTCGGTGTGTACCGCCGCGAAACCCGCGACGATCGACATCATCACAAGGTCGCGCTCGTTGAAGTTGAGCATCGCCTCGTTGACGTGCCCGTATCGTTTCTCCCAATGGTCGTCCAGCCGTTCCAGCAAGTCCTTAACGGGTGCTCCTTCCTTCGAATCGGGATCAACCCAGGCCCTTCTCCGCCAGTACTCGGAGTACTCGGTCATTCGTTGATCGTCGATCGGCTCGAACAGCGCCGTCCGTCCTCCGGGCTTGAGCACGCGGAAGAACTCGCGGAATGCGCGCGGCTTGTCATCGACGTAAATGAGCACCGAACGAGTCGCAACCAGATCGACCGACTCACTTTCAACAGCGCTCAAATCTTCGGCGCGAGCCGTCACGAACGAGCATCGATCCAGAACTCCCATCTGCTCGGCAGCAGAGCGAGTGAATTCGACCAGTGGTTCCGAAATGTCCGAGAAGATGACCCGCCCGGTCGCGCCGACCAATTCCAAAGCCCCGAACCCGACCAGCCCTTCGCCGGCGCCGACGTCCAGCACGACTTTGCCTTCGCCGAGTCCGGCCTTCTTGAGCAGCCGCTTCCGCAACAACTTGAGATGGTGTAGTTGCACTTCCGCGGCTTTCTGATCGCCGCCGAAGCGCGTCTCGGCGAGCCATCGCGACCATTTGTCAGGTTCGGCCATATTTTCGACGGAATAAATTCCGTCCTACTCAGGCGCGCGGGGCGAACCGCGGCTTGCGCTTTTCGAGGAACGCGCGCGCGCCTTCTTCGATGTAACCGGCGCGAACGCAAAGCACCTGGTTGCGATCCTCGATTGCGACTGCCTGCTCGAGGCTGCCGGCGTCGATACTCATGGACAGGCACTCCTTGGTCAGCCGCAAGCCGAGGGGCGACGTCTCCGTCATCTCGAGCGCGAGCTTGGCCGCCGCACCATCGACTTCATCGTCCGGCATCAGCTCCGACACCAGGCCGGTCGCGAAGGCGCGTTGCGCGTTGATGAAGCGTCCCGTGAGCATCAGCTCCGACGCGACCGAGCTGCCGACGGCCCGCGGCAGAAAGTAGCTGACGCCCATGTCGCACGCGCTCAGCCCGATGCGGATGAACGCGGCGTTGAAGCGCGCCGACTCGCCCGCGATGCGCACGTCGCATGCGAGCGCCAGCGCAAAGCCGCCGCCGGCCGCCGGTCCGCGGATTGCCGCGATGAACGGCTGCGGCGCGCGGCGCATCGCGACCACCAGATCGCTCATCCGGCGCTGACTCTCCACCGTGTCGGTGGTCGAGGCGCCGAGGCCGGTG
>PMOH01000050.1:1372-8804 GCA_003161515.1 Deltaproteobacteria bacterium | reverse complement strand
TCGTTTTTGATTTCAATCGCTTCGTATTCCATCACAGGTCGCCTCCGTGGCGCGCGTCTTTAGATTCCTCCGCTGGTCTCTCGCTCACCATAACGCAACCTGATGAGCGTTCGCCAAGATTCTCGACCTCTGACTGACCTGAACCGCCCGTATTGACTTAACCGTGGCACGGTTAGAGGCTGAATAATTCGCTATTGTGCGACATTGAGCGATACGACTCGCTAAAGGGGAAACCGGCAAAATAGTCCCGAGGGGAGACTGGGATCCATCATGGCATCCTCGGAAGAAATTCTCACAATCACGGAATTGTCGGCGCATCTGCGCGTTCATCCGACCACGATTTACCGCCTGCTGCGCGAGGGACGAATCCCAGGCTTCCGCGTCGGCAGCGCGTGGCGCTTCAGCCGCGCGGCGATCGAAGTATGGGAGCATGGGCAAGTCGGCCCGATCGACGGCGAGGGAATCACAGTGCCCTCGATGCGAAAATCCAAAGGCCGCAAACCTCGCAAGTAACGCGCGAACTTTTCCGCGCGCTTGCTTTTCTGTCATTCTCGTGAGGTGGATTCCGGCGAAGCTTCCAGACCTCGCACACCGTCAAATATAGCTGCGTACTTCGGCCGACTGGCTGACACCTACGGCGACGGCGCGTACTACGGGAATCGTCGCCAAGCCGTGCTCGACGCGCTGGCCACAGAGATTGCCAATGCGCGCGATGTGCTCGACGCCGGATGCGGCAACGGCGCGTACCTGACGAAGTTTGTCGAAGCGGCCGGCATTCGCACAGTGACGGGAATCGACCTGACCTTCGACATGCTCCTGTCCGCGCGCAATCGAGTCGGCGCAAAATGCCGGCTGCTCAGCGCGAACGTGTCACGACTGCCATTCAAGCCTGAGTCGTTCGACGTCATTTTCGGGAGCCACGTGTTGCAGTTCGTTGTGGATATCGAAGGCGTCGTTGCGGAGTTCGTGCGATGCCTCCAGCCCGGCGCCGTGCTGATAGCAACCGGACAGCGCGACGACGGCGTGCGGCACACGCTGAGCGCGATCGTCGGTCCCGAGCGATGGCGCGAATATCGCGAGGTAATCTTTCGGCGCGCGGAGCGGCGCGAAGCCGACGCGCGCCCCAAGGATCGCTACCAGCAGGCATTCGCCCGGGCCGGTCTTCGCGTCGAGGAACGCGCGGCGCCGTTTACGGTCACGTGGCCGGATATTGCAGAGTGGATCAGAATCAGGTGGATGCCGTTGATCCCGGAAGCCGAGCGCGGGCGCGCCGAAGCGATGATAGCAGAACTCGCGCAGGCGGGAGCGTCGCGGACCCTGACGCAGCACGAGCCGCTGATCATTGGCCGGCGCGAGAGGTGAGGATGCAGTGACTATAGAGGAGATGAAAAAGGCGCTGCAGGAACCTCTGTTCGATAGCCTTATCGTACGGCATGGGTTTGCACCTTTCCTGCGAGACTACGATCTTGTTGCGTACATCAAAGAGCGTCAATTCCTCTACCGTTTCAGTCACTGCACCGCCGCGTGGGTAACGACCGCAGTGGCAGATCGGGTCTGGCGAAAATCATGGGACGACATTTATACCAACCGCGCTGCTTGGGAACGTGCCAGTGCCCCTGACGGCTACGTGTGGGCAACCTGTTTTTCGGACGCATATCCAGGCGCAACATACGTCGAGAATTCCGAACTCGCGCGCGAATGGTCCGTCAAGCTTGACAAGCAGATGCACGAAGTTCGAATCGAAACGAACGTCCACGACATCGGTCTGATTTTTCACGATCTGCATGTGCGAGAACTGCAAGAGAGCGACTCTGAATGGGTGAAGGAATCGCCCCGCTCTTTACCGTTGAGGTACATTAGACCCAGCGCCGAGCGTGGCTCCGTTTGACGAGGGCGGCTTTAACCTAGTAGCTAACGGACAAAAGCTAGTGGCGGAGAGTTTTGCGCCGATGCCTACGCAGACGAAATATACCGACGTTAAGGGATACGCGACTTACTACTACTATAGCGGCGCGACGACGCTGCCCGACGTGGTGCCGGACTTCTCGCGCGGGCGCAAGATTTTGTTTGTGCACGGTGCCGGATCGAACGGGCATACCTGGCATCGGCAGATCGAGGCGTTCGGCGGCAAGCACAGTCCGATCTCGCTCGACTTGCCGGGGCATGGACGTTCGGCGGGGGTCGAGGGTTTGCGCACGGTTCATGACTACGCGGACTTCGTCGCGGCGTTTTTCGACGCGTTGAAGATCAAATCAGCGGTGATACTTGGACATTCGATGGGCGGCGCGATCGCGATGGATCTCGGCCTGCGGCACGCCGCGCGCGTCGAGGCGCTGATCCTCAGTTGCACGGCGCCGAAGTTCAACCTGACGCCCGATCGAATCGAGGCGTTGCGGGCAATCACGATGGGCCGGGCGCCGCAAGCCTTCAACACCGACGGGTACTCGCCGAAGACGGCGAAAGAAAATTTCGACGTCGTCCGCGAAGGCTGGATGGAACAAATCAAGACCGACCCGCGCGTACGCTATACCGACATCCTTGCGTGTTCTGAAGTCGATCTGCGGGATGCGATCGCAAAGATCGACAAACCGACGCTGGTGCTCGCGGGCGCCGACGACAAGGGCACGACGCCGGCTGACGCGGAGTTTATCGCGAGCAAGATTCGTGACGCGACCGCCAAAATTATTGCGGACGCCGGTCATTATATTCCGCGCGAGCGTCCTGCCGAGTACAACGCCGCGATCGAACAATTTATCGACGGCCTCAAGTAGGAATTCGAGATGAGTTTAAGCCGCAAGACCGCAGTGGCCGGAGTGTTTGAGCATCCGACGCGATTCGCGCCGGATAAAAGTCTGTTCCAGATAATGGCGGAGAGCGTGCGGGGCGCGCTCGACGATGCCGGGCTCACGATCAAGGACGTGAACGGGCTCTGCACGACCGGAATCGGGATGAGCGGGATGGGAATCGTCGGCTTCTGCGATTACCTGAACCTGACGCCGAACTTTGTCGATTCGACTTCGATCGGCGGGTCGTCATTCGTCGCGCATACTGCGCACGCCGCGGCCGCGATTCATGCCGGGCTGTGCGACGTGTGTGTGGTGGTTTACGGATCGACGGCGGCGTCGTCGCGCTTTGCGATTGGAACGGGCGGCGGAGGCGGAGGCGGCGGCAGCGGCGATCCGTGCGACCAGTATGAGATTCCGTTCGGGCCGACGACGGTCGGGTCGTACGCGATGGTCGCGCAGCGCCATATGCATGACTACGGCACGACTTCGGAGCAGCTCGCGGAGATTGCGGTCACGATGCGGCTGCATGCGTCGATGAATCCAGCGGCGAAGTATCGCGATCCGATCACGGTGGAAGACGTGCTCGCGTCACGAATCATCTCGTCGCCGCTGCATCTGCTCGATTGCTGCATCATCAGCGATGGCGGCGGCGCGCTGGTGATCACCTCGGCCGAACGGGCGCGCGATTTGAAGAAGAAGCCGGTCTATATTCTCGGCACGGGCGAGACGGTGCGGCACGCGGCGCGCGGGCAGCGCGACTTCCTGGAAATTGCGGCGGCGCAATCGGGACGGCTCGCGTTCGAGCGCGCCGGCGTCGCGCACAAAGATATCGATATGGCGATGATCTACGACTCCTTCACGATCACCGTGCTGTCGACGCTGGAAAATCTGGGCTTCTGCAAGCGCGGCGAAGGCGGAGCGTTCGTGTCCGGTGGACGGCTGCGCTTCGACGGCGAATTTCCAATCAACACCGACGGCGGCGGCCTGTCTTCGAACCATCCGGGGATGCGCGGGATTTTTTTGGTGATTGAAGCGACCAAACAGTTGCGCGGCGAATGTGGTCCGCGGCAGGTCAAGGATTGTAAAATCGCGCTCGCACACGGAACCGGCGGCACCCTCGGCACGCGCCATTCGGGCGCGACACTCATCCTGAGCAATCAGTAACTCGGGGCGGATAGAAAATCATGGCGGAACAAACCCAACCGAAGAAATACTCGAAGCCGTTACCACATCTCGATGAAGAGAATCGGCCGTGGTGGGAGGCGTTGCAGCGCCACGAGTTGTATATCCAGAAATGCGGCAAGTGCGGGGACGTCCGCTACTATCCGCGCGCGCTATGCACCAATTGCATGTCGGCGGATACGCAATGGATCAAGTGCAGTGGGCGCGGCAAGGTTTATACCTTCACCACGACTTATCAGAATCAGGCGCCGGGATTTCGCGAGTCGATTCCGTATATCATGGCGTATGTCGAGTTGGACGAGGGCGTGAAAATGCTCACCAACATTATCGACTGCGCGCCGGATCAGGCTAAGATAGGGATGCCCGTCGAGGTCGTATACGAGGACGTCACGCCGACCGTGACGCTCGCGAAATTTCGCCCGGCGAGGTGAGGGCACATTCCGAGTGAGTACAATCCTTGATCTCCACACGCATAGTGAAGCATCGGAAGACAGCCGCGCACCGGTAGAGGCGTACCTCAACTGGATCAAGCTGCGTGCGGCCGAGCGGCCGGTTGACGGAATCGTGTTGACCGAGCATCGCCAGTTCAATCGCGGCGGCGACTACCGCGCGCTCGAAGACAAGTTCGGCACGCTGGTGCTGCGCGCGTCGGAAGTCGAGACCAACTACGGACACATGCTGGTGTTCGGCGTCAACGACGACATGGTCAAGCGATTCGATTTTGCCGACGTGCACCTCGATGCGCAGACGCTGATCAATGAAGTCGCGCGGATGGGCGGAATCGTCGTCCCGTGTCATCCGGGGCGCCCGAATATCGGGATGTACGAGCATTATCAGAACAAGCCGCCGCTCGAGAACGTGGTCGCGGTCGAGGCGTTGAACGGTGGATCGCGCAAGGGCGAGGACGAGCGCAGCGCGGAGTTGATCGCGAAGTACGGATTTGCGGCGACCGGCGGATCGGACAGCCATCTGGTGAGTTTGATCGGACTGTGCGCGACGAAGTTCAGCGCGTATATCAAGACGATCGAGGACCTGGTGAATGAACTGAAGGCGCGCAACTACGAGCCGGTCGATTTTCGGCCGCGGCGCAAAGCAGTGCCGCATGCGGTCGCGATGGAGAGCAGGTAATGGCAGTCGAATACGATCCGGCGCTGATCAACAAAGTCTTCGAAGTGACCGATCCGGTCGAGGTCAAGGCCGACAAGATCAAGCGGTACTGCGCGGCGCTCCGAGAGACCAATCCCATTTACACGGACGAGGAGGCGGCGAAGAAAGGGCCTTACGGTGGAATCGTCGCGCCGCCGTCGTTCGCGGTGACGTTTCGCAACGGGCGACATTTCTTTGAAAACGTCCCGCGCTTCGGACGCCGCGGCTTCGACGCCGGCAAGGACGTCGAGTTCGTCGCGCCAATAAGGCCGGGCGACAAAGTGACACTGACCTCGCACGTAAAGGAAATCTTCGAGAAGACCGGACGCACGGGCACGATGGTCTTCGTCGTGATCCGTTCGACGCTGAAAAATCAGAAGGACGAAGTGCTGGCGCATATCGACCATCGCTTCATGAACCGCACTTGACCAAGTTCGACCAGATAAATATCGGCGACACGCTCGGGCCGCTCGAGTTGTTCGTCAGCAAGGATCAATGCCGCGCGTACGCCAAACTGATGGGCATGGGCGAGGGCGCGGGCCGCTTCACCGACGACGAAGCGGCGAAGAAAGAAGGCCTGCCCGGGATGATCCTGCCGGGCAACATGAGCCTCGGGCTGTTGTCGAAGCTGGTGACGGATTGGATCGGCTCGAGCAACGCGTGGCTGAAGCAGATGAGCACGACCTATCGCGTACCGGTGCAGCCCGATCACGCGATCACGATTCACGGATTTATCACCAACAAAAATCCCGCGGAGCAGACCGCCGAGATCGACGTCTGGATGGAAAACGAGGAGGCCGAGCGCCTGGTGACCGGAACCGCGACGGTCGAGTTCAGGAAGTAGCAGACAAACGAGGAACTTGATTTTTAGTGAAACCCGCCGTGGGTTTCACGCTTCCTTGGGCAGGGGTGACCCCTGCACCCAATACTAATCGTAAAATGGCGAGGCCGCCATTTTGCTCTCAGGTTCTTTTTCCTGGCGCCTTTTTTGTTGTGTCATCCCGAGCGAAGCCGAGGGACCCCGGATCTTTCTCGATGCCGGCCGACGCACCCCCAGCCACGGATCTACAGCGGTGTACGACGCTTGATCACTAATCAAGGCGGTCGAATTCTAGATGGCGCGGAGTTCGGTTGCTATGTCGCCGCGGGTGGCCAGAGTTGCCGGGATGAAGCCGCTGGCGGCTCCGATTAGTGCGGCTATAAGGAAGCTGTAAGCGACGATTCGCGGCGACAGCGTCATCGCGAGTGCGAGCGGGCCGAGTGCTTTGGCGATATGCGGCAACAGTTCGAAGCCGAGGTAGGCGACGCAGCATCCGAGCACGCCGCCGATGACGCCGACTATCAGACCCTCGACCAGGATTCGTCCTATGATCGAATTGCGCGTGAACCCAATCGCGCGCATCACGGCCATCTCGTGACGCCGCTCGCGCACCGCCATCGCAGCCGTGTTGATGGCGACAAGCCCGATCGTGAAAATCACGATCGTTGCGAGAAATTTTGCGCCGTTAACCATCAGGCTGAGGTTGCCCATGAGCTCATTCTTGATCAGAGCAACTTCGGTTTCGGTAAGCGTCTCGTTCGGCGAATTGGCGAACATCTCGTCAATCGCGGCGATGACTTCGGGCGCAGATCGAGTGCTGTCCACCTTCACCCAGAACAGATTGGCGGTGCCCGGCCTGCCCAGCAGCTCCTCCATGTAGTCACGCCGAAAAATTACCCGGGGGCCGGCGCCTGCCTCGCTCAACGTGCCGACGATCGTGAGCTGCAGATTCACCGGATACATCGTGCCGCGCAGCATGATCGTCTGGCCGACTTTCCAGCTGTAAGCCTTCATCAGGGTGGTTGAGACGAGCGCCGCAGTGCGCACACTTTCGAATTCGTGATCGGCTTCAGCGGTGACCTCCCAGTCGGGAAAGATCTCGCGGATGTGATCGTCGTCAACGGCGAGAACGCCCAGTTGCTCCTTGGGATCCTGGTAAGTTGCGAGGAAGACGCTGTACGCCGCCACCGCGTCGACGTGCGGTACGGTTTCGATTCGCCGGCGATACGCTTCGGGCAACATGTAGTAGAAGCCCGCTTTGCTGTGAGTGATAAGGCGCAGGGAGTTGGCGCGGTCGCGCAGGACCTGGTTGATAAGTCCGGGCAGGCTGATGAGCGACGCGAAGATGAAGACTGAGACGGTGATCGACAGCGCCGTAAGAATCGTGCGCCGCTTGTTGCGCGCGAGATTGCGGAGGACGAGGGAGAGATAGTTCATACGAGAACGATTCGTAGGACGGAATTTATTCCGTCATCCCCGTCGCACAAAAGCAACAATA
>PMOH01000050.1:547-1259 GCA_003161515.1 Deltaproteobacteria bacterium | reverse complement strand
TGCGGGCCGCAAATCAGCAGGCGCACGACGCGTCCGTGATCGATCACGATGCCGCGGGCTTCGCGCGGGATGCGGAACTCGTCCTTGACCCGCTTGATCACGTTGGCCGGCGCGTGCTGCTCGGTCATCGCGACGTAAGCCCAATCGCCCTGCGGCGGATCGGCCGCGCGCGCGATGCGCAGGTTGTTGTCGGTGAGATCTTCCTTGGCGCGATCCTGATCGTAGTCGCGTGCGACGGCGTAGAAGGCCATCGCGACCGGCAACTGCGGCATTTCGGTCTCGGACTTGGCGCGCTTGGGTTTCTTGAAGGTGGTTTCGACCCACCATCGATTTTCGACCGTCGGCTTCTGCGGCATCAGGCGGCCCGCCGCGATTTGCGAGTGGCGACGCGCCGAGAGGCGACGCGAGTAGTCCGTCGCGATTTTCGCGCGATCGAAATACGCGTGCGACGCTTGCGGACGCGATTTGCCGAGCGGCGCGTGCTCGAGATTCCGGAGCGGGTGCGCGAGCGCGCGGAACGCCGGCGCGTGGAGACTCGAAGCCCGGTGATCATCCGGCGCGAAAACAAATCCGCCTTGCGCTCGGGATCGCTCCACAGCAGGAAGTGGCCCATCTCGTGGTACAGCATCTGGATCCACTTGCGTTCGCTGAAGTAGATGCGGCCGCGCTTCCAGTTTTCCGGATGCACGAGGTGGATGCGGCCGTCTTCGTA
>PMOH01000050.1:0-441 GCA_003161515.1 Deltaproteobacteria bacterium | reverse complement strand
AGACGAATGATCACGATCATATTGAGGGGGGTTCATCAGAGTCAAACAAAGTCGGCGAAATGCAGGTTTATACTGATGTTTGATCATGGATAAGTCTGAATTAGCTAGTCTGAACAGGGGTTATTCGCCACCCAAATCCAGTATCAGCCCAAGGTGCCGGAGGCCTTCAGACGAGCGATTTCGTCCCAGGAAAGACCGATTTCGAGCGCGATTTCCTCGGTATGCTGACCGAGTTCGGGCGCGGCGCGATGCGGTTGCGTCGGCGTGTCGCCAAACTCGACCGGGCTGTTCACGACGCGACATTCGGGAATATTCGGATGATCGACGTGCGCGAAAGCGCCGATGGCGGCGGCCTGAGGATCGTCGAGAACCTCGGCGTCGGTGCGGACGGGCGCCCAGACCAGATTGTTACGATCGAAAATCGGCGCCCATTCGTCGGCG
>PMOH01000331.1 GCA_003161515.1 Deltaproteobacteria bacterium | reverse complement strand
GGGGTGTTGGTCATCCTCACGCATATCGACCGGACGCTCACGCTGATCGTGCTGTGCTTCCTGCCCGTGATGTTCCTCTTCGCGCTGCATTTCAGCCGGCGCATGATTGCCGCGCTCAGATTGAGCAAAGACCGCATCGGCGATATCAACGCGCGCGTCGAAGATTCGCTCGCGGGGATACGGGTGGTTAAATCCTTCACCAACGAGGCGTTCGAGACTACGCGCTTCAACTACGAGAACGATCGCTTTCTCGCGAGCCGGAGTGTCGGCTACCGGCACGAAGCATGGTTCTCGGGCGGGATGGCCGCTTTCACGCAGCTCATCACCATTGCCGTGATCGTGTTCGGCGCGGCGGGCATCGCGCGGGCGGCGCTCGACCTCGCCGACTTGCTGACCTTCCTGATGTGCGTCGCTGTGCTCGTTGATCCGATCCGCCGGCTCGTGAATTTCGCGCGGCTCTACCAGGAAGGCAGCACCGGTTTCGACCGCTTCTTCGAGATGCTGCAGATGGAACCGGACCTGCCCGACCAGGCTGGCGCCGCAGAGCTGAGCCACGTGCGGGGTGATATCACGTTCCGCAATGTGAGCTTCCGATACGCCGGCGATTCGCCCTTCGTGCTGAAAAACTTATCTTTCAATATAAGAGCTGGCGAATTCGTCGCGCTGGTCGGCGCGTCGGGCGTCGGCAAGACCACGCTCTGTTCGCTGATCCCGCGTTTCTATGATGCGACCGAGGGCGACATCCTCATCGATGGCAGGAACGTCAGGGATATCCGCCCGCGTTCGCTGCGGCAAAATATCGGCATCGTGCAACAGGACGTTTATCTGTTCGCGGGAACCGTCGCGGAGAATCTCCGCTATGGCAAGCCCGATGCCAGCCTCGACGAAATCATCGAAGCCGCGAAATCGGCCCACGCGCACGACTTTATCGTGGCGCTCCCGAACGCCTACCAGACGGAGATCGGCGAACGCGGCGTGAAACTCTCTGGCGGACAAAAACAGCGGCTCAGCATCGCCCGCGTCTTTCTCAAAAATCCGCCCATCCTCATTTTCGACGAGGCGACCAGCGCTCTCGACAATGAAAGCGAACGATCGGTTCGGGAGTCCCTGCACCGGCTCGCGCGCAATCGCACGACGCTGGTCATCGCGCACCGGCTGTCGACCGTGCGCAACGCGGGAAGAATCGTCGTGCTGACCGAGGATGGGATCGCCGAAGAAGGCACGCATACTGAGCTCGTCTCGTCGGGCGGCGCGTATGCCCGACTCTACAACACTCAGGCAAGCATATGAGACGTCTTACTTCTTGAAATAGGAATCGAGAGCCAGGGGAGTTCTACTCGGAGACGAGCAGCGTCTCCGCCGCGCGTTTTGTCATTGGCCAAGGCGTGCGATATGGATCGAACCACTATGGCATCACAAATGAAGCAGAGAGTCGTACGCGCATCGGACATGAATTTCTCGGTGCTCGAGATGGGCGAAGGGCCGCTGGTGCTGTGCCTGCACGGATTTCCCGACACCGCGCATTCGTTCCGCCATCAGATGCCCGCACTCAGTGCGGCGGGATATCACTGCGTCGCGCCGTTCATGCGCGGCTACTCGCCCACCGACCCCGCAGTCGATGGTCGCTACGACTCGGCGGCGTTGTCGGAAGACGCGCTCGCCTTAATAACCGCGCTCGGCTACCAGGACGCAATTCTATTCGGCCATGATTGGGGGGCGGTCGCAGCCTACGGTGCCGCGGCCGCCGCGCCGGATCGCGTCACCAGGTTGGTAACGGCGGCCGTCGGCTACGGCTCCGGATTTTTCGAAGCGCTGGTCACCAACTACGCGCAGCAGCGCCGCTCCTGGTACATGTTTTTCTTCCAGACCAAGCTTGCCGAGGCCGCCGTCAGCCTTAACGACTTCGCGTTCCTCGAAAAGATGTGGGCCGACTGGTCGCCGGGCTGGAAATGGACTCCCGACGATATGGAAGCGCTCAAAAAATCCTTCCGCGCGAAAGGCACGCTCGAAGCGGCACTCGGTTACTACCGCGCCACCCTCGGCCCCGTGCTCAGCATGCCGGTAGATCTGAAAATGCTCGCGCCCGCGATGAACATCCCAATCAACGTACCGGCGCTAATGTTCCACGGCCGCGACGACGGATGCATCGGCGCCGAAACCCTCGCCGGCATGGAAAAACTATTTCCGAAGGGATTGAAAATCGAACTAGTCCCAAACGCCGGCCATTTCGTCCACCAGGAACGCCCCGATCACGTCAATGAGCTGATGCTAAAGTTTCTGAAATCCTAAATGTGCAGTGTGGATAGTTCCCATAGTCGAATACATAATAGATATGAGATGGACCATTACCGCACCGCACCGGATGGCGCGGCACTCCGCGAGCCCGCCACATACGTCCGCTCTCGGAAGGTTTCCGAGGTTCTAGAAATTCTCCGGACCGCCGCTCCGCGCCTGCGGGAACTGGGCGTCAAACACCTCTCGCTTTTCGGTTCAACGGCACGCGGCACTCAGCGCCCTGACAGCGACATCGATCTGATATTCGAGCTCGACGAGCCACGAAAGATCGATCTGCTTGACTACGCTGGAATTATTGCCGATATCCAAAAATTGATTCCGCAACGGGTGGACGTCGCCCTACGCAAAACGCTCAAATCCCACGTCGCTCGAAACGCTATTCGAGACGAAATCCATGTCTTCTAGCGATCCCGGTGAGTTAGCAAAGACTCGGGAATGATCATCAGCTCGGCCGCTCGACGATGTATCCTCGGAACATCGCCTGCGCGTTCATCGCCGGACGGTATTCTGAAATCGAACGCGAGCCGCCGCGGTCTTCGTTCCACACCGCATGCGGCGTGCCGGCCGCGATGACCATCACGCTCCCCCGCTCCAGTACGTATTCCTTGCCTGCCACGCGACATCGCACAGTGCCCTCGACGACTTCCAGCCGCTCCTCCTGATGCGTGTGTATATGATCCCGCGGCGCGGGTGAGACAGCGCGCGCGATATATTCGCAGCGGAACAGTTCGCCGGCCGTCTCCTCCGCAGACTTGAGGACGATCACTCGATCTTGCG
>PMOH01000452.1 GCA_003161515.1 Deltaproteobacteria bacterium | reverse complement strand
CAGGCTGAAATCGACATGCGCTTTCAGACGCTGACCAAGATGGCCGACTGGCTGACCTGGTACAAATACATCGTCAAGAACGTCGCGGTGCGCCATGGGATGACGGCGACCTTCATGCCCAAGCCGATTTTCGGCGACAACGGCACCGGCATGCACACCCATCAGAGCATCTGGAAGGGCGACACGCCGCTGTTCGCGGGCAACGGCTACGCCGGGATGTCAGAAACGGCGATGCACTACATCGCGGGCATCCTGCATCACGCGCCGACGCTGGCGGCGTTCACCAATCCGGGCACGAACTCGTACCGCCGGCTGGTGCCGGGATTCGAGGCGCCGATCAACCTCGCATACTCGTCGCGCAACCGCTCGGCGTCGGTGCGAATCCCGATGTACTCTCCGTCGCCCAAGGCCAAGCGAATCGAAGTGCGCTTCCCCGACCCGACCTGCAACCCGTACCTCGCATTCTCCGCGATGCTGATGGCGGGAATCGACGGAATCCAGCGCCGGCTCGACCCGGGCCAGCCGCTCGACAAGGACATCTACGCACTGACGCCGGCCGAGTTGGCGGAAGTGCCGAGCATGCCCGCGTCGCTCGAGGAGTCACTGGGCAACCTCAAGAAGGATCACGAGTTCCTGCTGAAGGGCGACGTGTTCACCGAGGACCTGATCGAGACGTGGATCGAATACAAGATGGCGAACGAGGTTAGCGCGATTCGGTTGCGGCCCCATCCGTACGAATTCGCGCTCTATTACGACGCGTAAGCACACCACTGCGCGCCGACCAAAACGAAAGCGGCGGGCCTGACGGCCCGCCGCTTTTCATTTCGAAATTCGCGCGACTACCGGCGCAGCGCTATTTCCCTGTGCCGCTTAGCTGGATCGTCTGGTCCGCGTTTCCCGCGTCGTCGAAGATTGTTACCGTGCCGGACTCCGGCGTCCCCCGTTGCTGCGCCCTAAACTGGAGCGTGAGCTTGCACTGTCCTTTCGCCGGAAGTGTCCGATGACAGGTCGTGGCGCCCTTCTTGGGGAACGAGAAAATCGGGAAATTGCTCACCGTCGCCAGTGGATTCTGAAAGGTGATGGTTTGTCCACTACTGCCCTCGTTNNGTGATATTAAGGTTCGGACCGCCGCCGCCGGTGCCGGGCACTACGATGCAGTCGTTGGCGGTGTTCGAAAACAGCTTTTGCACAGTGTACGTGTGACCGTCCCCACCAACGATGCTCCCCTGCTGCGCGTTGCAGATATCCCCGATCTCGCCGTTGGTGTTGTCGTACCACGAAAGCGGCGGCGCCAGGGAATTTGCGAGGGAGACTTCGCAGTCGGTGATGGTCTCGGCCATTTCGTGCGAGGCGACTGAGGTTACGTTGTCGAAGGTGGTGGCGCCCGCGCCGCATCCGGCTTCGCATCCCGATCCGGCCTGAAAGTCAGGATGCACGCCGTAGTAGATTTCGCCGACTGGAGTGCTGGCGACGATCGTGCCGTGGTAGGCGCAGAAGCCGCCCGGCATGCACGAAGTCGTTCCGCCCTGGCTGATGCTTATCCCGTGCGGGAAAAAGATCGCGTAATAGGTGTTATTGTTGCCGGCGCCGTCCGCGGTGGGCGTCGGGACGTGGCCCGCCTTAATCTGGTTCACCAGCTCGGTTTGGATGTCGGCGTCAGTGAGCGAGGTTGATGTGTTCACTGGGGTAATGGCGACTTGCTCGGAGAAAGAGCCATGGCCGATGGTCTGATTCGTACCCGGGCTGCCGTCGAAGGCGGTGATGTCGGTGTTGTATTCCGTCAACCAGTCAACGTAGCCGCTGTTCAACACCTGCTGGTAGAAGGTCGCAACGCTCGGCGTGGAAGTGTCGACGACCTGCGCCAGGAAATGGCCGTTGCTGCTGCCCGCGCCGCCGGTCCCCCACAGCACCTGGATGACTTGCATGTTGGAGACGACGCGCCCGCCGTAGTAGGTGAGGTGCGCACCGGGCGGTGACGTAGCGAGGTTGTCGGGAGTGTCCGTGCGGCTCGGTAGGTCGTTGGGACCGCCGACAAGAAGTGGATTGTTATTGGCGCTCCATGCCGCAGAAGGCAGTAATAGCAGCGCCATCAGGACGAGCGCCCCCCTGTACTTCAACATCAAACTTGCTCCTTTTAAAGATCGCGTGTGGTTAGTCATCGTTTCTCAGATCCAGATTCTCGTTTAATGTTTTTCGACTGAGCTCTCATTTCGTTGTCCACTGAGTCTCATCTGCAGGTCGGCGACGGCCCCGCGCCCGCAGCGCATTTGTGTGCAGGAGCGACGCAGATTCGTGTGCACATCCTCTGCGCGAACGGACATCCCGCCGCTTTGAATTCAGCCAGGAGTTGATCAAGCTGCGCGGTATTTGCGGGATTGATGGCAACCTGGCATCTGCATACGTCCTGCGGCGAAAACGGTCGCGTGGTGCTGCATGAATCCGCATTCGCGAGATCGCAAACCTGCGCATTCCGGATTGCGGAAGCATACGAATCACGGATCGAGTTGCAGTCCGCGGCGCCGACTGGGGATACGAAGACGCAACCGAAGAATCCAAGCACCGCCGCGATAACGGCGAAGGATGGACGCGCGCATTTGCGCTGCGCGGTTAACAAACGCTGCCGAAGTGGCGCGGGCCGCCGTGCGCGCGTCTCCAACGCCCGCCGCTTTTATTTCGAGATTCTCGCATCTGTCGCGCCAGCGCTATTTCCCGGTCCCGGTCAGCGGGATCGTCTGGTTCGCATTTGCCGCGTTGTCGAAGATTGTTACCGTGCTCGCCAGCGGCCCTTTCGACTTCGGGGCAAACTGCAGCGTGAGCGTGCAATGTGCCGTCGGCGCAAGGGTCGCATGGCAGGTCGTGGCCTTCTTTTTCGGGAACGCGAATGACGGGAAATCGGTCACCGTTGCCAGCGGGCTACCGAAGGTGATGGTCTGACTGCTGTCCTCATTGGTGAGAGTAAAGGTTTGCTTTTTTGGCTTGCTATGTCTTTTCACGGTGCCGAAATTCTTCGACGTCGGCGTGATCATGAGAATTGGGCCACTTGGCGTCGGCGTTGCAGTAGGTGTCGCAGTCGCAGTTGAAGTGGCCGTTGCCGTCGCAGTTCGAGTTGCCGTCGCGGTCGCAGTAGAAGTTGCTCCGGTCGCGGTCGGCGTGGCGGTCCTGGTCGCGGTCGCGGAAGCCGTGGGAGTGCCGCTGGTCGCGGTCGCGGTCGGCGTCGCGGTTGCACTCCTGGTCGGCGTCGCTGTGATGGTCGGGGTTGCGGTCGCGGTCGGAGTGGGAGTCGCGCCGCCCGGGACGTTCAACGAAACCGTATCGATCGCAAAATCGCTGCAGTCGCCGGTGCAGCTGGTAAGGCTGAAAGTAACTTTGGTGATGTTGGCGGCAGTGGTGTCGAGCACGCCGATGAAGGTGGCGTCGCCGCTCCCGTCGCTCGTCACGGGAAACGTTCCGAGAGAAGTACCGCCATCGAAGGCCTGGATGCTCGCCGTAAACTCAGCGGGTCCGTCGGATTGGATCACTGCACCCGCACCGGACACGTTCCTCGAGGTGAAGTTCAGCGTGAGCGGACCGTTGCCGCTGTTGCCGGTATCGGCGGTCCAAATCAGACTATCGCCAGCGGCGAATCCCGTGGTGCCGTCCACATTCCAACTGCACAGAGTCTCGGGGCATACGACGGCGACAAGGCTGCCTGCCCCCAGCAGGGTGACCGAGCCGGTCAGACCTTTAGTAGAAGTGAAACTGGGAGTTGCGGTCAGCGTCGTCGCGTCAACGCCTAACTGCGACCACACGATACTGTCATTGGCGCTCAAGCCGCCGAGGCTGGTCACAGGAATGACGGTATCCGCGTGCGCGAGCGCGGTTGCGAACGTGATCAGAACTATCGCGGCGGCGAGGCCGCGCAACGCAGCTTTATGCATTGATGCCCCCATTCCGTAAGCTCCCCTCTTCTTGAAGACACGAAGTATCAGAAGCATACCGAGCCTGCATCTGACGTGAAGGTGTCGTGATCCGAAAAATCGCTGGTGCCGGTGGCGATCGATGGAGCGCCATAGAACCAGGAGAAGAATGCGAGTTCCTGCATATGGTAGGTGAAGCCGCTAAGTGTCACAGCGGGGGAGAAAAGCGTGCCGCTCAACGGGTCGCCGACTTCGAAGTTGTTCTGACAACCACTCACCTGGCCGATATGTCCCCAGGCGGGAGTCGCATTGTTGCCGAGCGGATCGTTTACCCATTCGTCGATCTCATGGCTCGATGCGGAAATGTCTTCCGTGCCGGGGAAAGCGGCGGAGCTATCGAAATCCATCACTCCATAAGTCTGCGAGGGACTCGCGAATACGTTGTGGTAGCCGAGGATGCAGCAGTTGTCACTGGTCCCGGAAACAAACGGGTCAGCCAGTACCACGTTGTAGAGCAGGATAATCGGAAAGCTGGTTGGACCTCCGCCGTGCGAGCTCACGAAAGGGACGATGGTGCTCTGGACGAAACTGTCAAAAGTCGCGAAGTCTATAATCCCGATGTTTCCGCAAAAGCTGCCAGTAAAATCTCCGCCCTGGGTCGACGTCAGTGTTAGAGACTGCTCGGCCAGCGTGGTGATCGGGCTCATCATCGTATGAAAACGATTCCCGGTGACTGAAACGTTCTGCCAAAATTCCGCGCGCTCGAAAGCGTCGGAATATTGAGTCGTCCCGACACCTTTGCCGTTCATCGTGAAGGAGACCGATTGAAACAAGGGCGAATTTTGAAACACCGTGAGCGGGACCTTGCTGCTCAGGCAGGTGGCGTCGGCCGCCGATGGATCGAATGTGTGTCCGCCGGCGATTATTTTGACGGGAACGATAAAGGTCGGGACATTCGTCGTTCGGCTGCCATGGAAGAACGGGCTACGGCCCACCACGACGCCCGTATAAGTGCCGCTGTCTCGGCTCGAGGTAACCGAGTAAAGCCCCAGCGGAATCGTCGTGAGCGCCGACCCTGAGCGAATCGCCTGTTCGGCACTGACTCCGCTCAGTTTTCCGTAAGTGTAGTACGCGCCTAAAGGCTGGCTTAAAGGGATCGGATCCTCGGCACGGGCTGGCGACGCTAAAGTGACCAAACCCGCCGCTAGAAAAAACAACAGCGAAATCGCTGGGCGCTTCATCTCAGACCTCCCCAATCCGCGAAGCAAGAAACTCAAACAGGTGAATTACGCTTCAAGTATCATACACACTGGCTTGTGACAACACGCCTAAGCGGGAGAAATAACGAGTAATTACTACAATGATGACGACAAGAAGCTAAGACAGCCATCGGCGACAGTTACGCGTCGTACGGTGACATTTGGCATCGGAGCGGCTCTTTCCACGGCCGTTCAGGCGGGCTTGTCGCGACTGAGTGCTTCCACCTTTTCGAGCCGCTCCTGCAGCTTCTTGTTGTCGTCGCGCAGCTTGTCGACGTCTTCGCGCAATCGCTGACCTTCCTCGACGCGGGTGCGGCCCTCGCTGATGGACGTGATCGCGTCGTTCGCGTGGCGCTGGATACGGCCATCGAGGTCGCGATCGGCGAGCCGTCGCAGAGCGGGCAGCGCACGCTGGTCGCCTATTTCGGAGAAGGCAGACGGCAGCCGCATCCGCATCATGAACTCGTGATCGTCAACCAGTGGCGTCATATAGTCGAGAATTTCGATGCGCCGGTTCTCTTTGAGCGCCGCAAAGCGCGCGAGCGCTCCGACCGCGGCCACTCGTGCGCGCGGCGGCCGGCCGTACGCCGAGTATTCGCGCGCGACGTCGATCGCGCGCTCGTCGCGCAGCTCGGCCATCCCGGCGATCGCGTGCGTTCGGATCACATCGAGATACGAGTCACGCTTCAGCGCCTCCGTCAGATGGGCGAACGCGCGATCGTCGCGCGTCTTGCCGAGCGAGAGGACCGCCTCGGCCTCGACGAAGTAACTCTCGTCGCCATGCGCGACGACGTCGGCCAGCGCCGACGCCGCGCGCGCGTCAGCGCGGAAATTGCCGAGCGCGCGCACGACCGAGCGCCGCGCTTTCGGATGCGGCAGCTTCAGTCCTTCGATCAGCGCGTCGAGCGCCGCGGTCG
>PMOH01000198.1 GCA_003161515.1 Deltaproteobacteria bacterium | reverse complement strand
CTCGCCGAGATCAAGACCGCACTCGATCGCTACTACCTCGACAACGGCTTCTACCCGACCACCGACCAGGGTTTGAGTTCGCTGGTTTCGCCGCCGAGCAGCGGTCGCACGCCCGCCAACTACGAGGCCGGCGGTTACATCGAGCGCCTGCCGACCGATCCATGGGGTAATCAGTACTTCTACCAGAGCGATGGGAACTCGTACGCGCTGAAGTCGTTCGGCAAAGGCGGCACCGAAAGCACGGACGGTTCGAGCGTCATAGACGCCAGCCAATCGAATTGACGGCGCTATGAGAGTGGAGCCCGACTCAGCTCGCCCGTGCTCCATCGCGATTGCGCGCGAGTATCGAGTCGCCTTCGTGAAATCCACATCGCCAGGCTTCACGCTGCTCGAACTTGCGGTCGTGATTTTTATCATGGGCCTGATGCTGACGTTGGCGCTGCCGTATCTCGGTGGATTTCGCCAGGCCGCGCTGAAAAGCCAGGCGCGCCGGCTCGCGGGACGCGCAAATTACATGTTCGACGAGGCTACCGGCCACAAACTCGTGCTGAAGCTTATCTTCGACATGGACAACAACGGCTACGCGGTCGCGCAACTCGATCCGTATGCGGTCAAGCCGGTGTTCGCACCTGACACCAGCATGTCGGGACACCCGGTGATGTTGCCGGCGGCGATTCGGATTCGCGACGTCACCGTCGAGGGCATCGGCACCCTCAATCGTGGCACCACTGCGACCACTTTTTATCCCGAAGGTTACGTTGACGCGACAGTGGTGCATCTCGAGGATGCATCAGGCGACGTGATGACGCTCGAAATTTCTCCGCTGACCGGCCAGGTGGCGATTATCAACGGCGACGTGATGCCCGCGGGAATGACGGTGACCACAAGGTGAATCTGCTTCGCCGCGCGCCAGGATTTACCCTGCTCGAAGTGATGGTCGCGATTGCGATCCTCGGGATCGCGCTGCTCGGCCTGCTCGGGCTGCATCATCAGAGTCTGCAATCGGTGATTCGCGCGCAGCAATCGACCCGCGCCTCGATGCTCGCGCAGGCCGTCATGACCGAAGCTGAGCTCGAGCGCTATCCCGATCTCGGCCGCAGCAGCGGCGATTTCGAATCGTCGTTCCCCGGCGAGTTCCCCGATTTCCGCTGGGAACGCGAGGTGGAAGCGTCCGGCATGTTTCCCGACGTGCGCAAGGTCAAGGTCGTAGTTCTTTACGGTCCGAAGCTTATGCAGAGCTTCGCGCTGGTCGAGTTCCTGCACTCGCCGGTCCCGCCGGATCCAAACGAGCTGCAATGACCAGCCAACGAAAACGCATCGCCACGCATCGCGCGCCACGCGGCTTCACTCTCATCGAGATGATGCTCGCGATTGGCGTGATGGCGCTGATCCTCGCGATGCTGGCCAGCTCGTTCAGCACGATTGCGCATAGCAAGGTGCACGCCGAAGGACGGCTGATGGTCGATCGCGAAGGACGCGCCCTGCTGTGGCAGCTCACCAAGGAACTGCGCAACGCGGTCCAGACTCCGTACACGGCCAGCAACGTCGCGCTGTTCGGTAACGGACACATGGCCGGTGGCGCGGCGGTCGATACGCTCACGCTGTCCACTTTCAGCGGAGGCCATCGCCGCGCTCTCACCGGGATGACGCCCGAGACCATAGTCACTTACAACCTGACCGCGAGTCCCGATCAGCAGGGCTGGTTCGTGCTGAATCGTTCGCAGCAAAGCGGATTGCTCACGAGCAACGCCGCGCCGCAAACGACGGTGCTCGCGGACAACGTGCTCTCGCTTCATTTCCGCTATTTCGACGGCCAGAAGTGGGACGAGAGTTGGGAGTCGCCGAGTCAGCCACGCGGACGCCAGTTGCCGGTCGCGGTGGCGATCCAGATTCAGATGGCGGCGCCGGGCGGCCGCGTGATGGACTTCGCAACCCAGGTCACCCTGCCGATGGCGATACAGCAATGGTAAAGCAGCTGAAAAAGAGCGAGCGCGGCGTCGCGCTGCTGGCGGTTCTGCTCGGAATCGCGCTCATGACGTTGATCGTCGTGGACTTCGCCCTGACCTCGGGACTCGGATTCGTGTCGGCGGCGAATCAGGCCAACGAGCTGCGCGCCAGCTACCTCGCGCGCTCGGCGGTCAGTATCGGTCTCGCCCTGTTGGCGGCGGACGCGCGCGCGGACACCAAGACGCCGACTCCGATCGACGCCTTGACCGACGTCTGGGCGGTCCCTTTCCCCCCGATGCCGCTCGAGGGCGGCACTGTCTCGTTGTCGATCGTGGACGAAGGGCGCAAGATCAATCTCAACGCGATGGTCCAAAACGGCCAGCCGAATCTGCCTGCGATGCAGAAGGTGCAGCGACTGTTCACGATACTCGACGTGAGCCCCGACTTGGTTCAAGGTATCGTCAACTGGATCACGCCGAACGATGGCACCGGGCTGGGCGGCGGTATCGGGGATTACTACGCGGGACTGAAGCCGCCGTATCAACCGCGCTACGGCGCGATGCCGACGATCGGTGATTTGTCGATGGTGCAGGGATTCAACGAGGCGATTTTCAACCGGGTCAGCCCGTTTCTAACAGTGATGCCCGAGACCGCGGTGAACGCCAACACCGCGTCGCCGCAAGTGCTGGCGGCGCTCGAGCCGCAGTTGACCGAGGATCAGAAAATTGTGCTGGCAATAATCGACGCGCGCACGATTCGCCCGTTCACCCAGCCGACCGACATCGGGAACCTTCCCGACCTCGGCGAAATCGGCCAGCAGCTTCAGAAGGACGTCGATATGCGCAGCCAGTTTTTTACGATCACCGGCACCGGCATCTATGCGGGCGCGCGCAAAATCATTACTGCAACTTTCCATCGCGAGACCACCGGTGTCGGCACGCTCGCGGCGTGGCACGAAGATTAGGCACGAAGATTAGGATCGAGGACTAGGGTTCAAGGTCGCTTAATGGCTCAACGAATACTCGCACTCGAGATGGGAGCCGATCGCGTGCGCGCGGC
>PMOH01000022.1 GCA_003161515.1 Deltaproteobacteria bacterium | reverse complement strand
GGGCGGCAGGGGTGACCCCTGCACCCGGTGTTAGGAAAGATGCGGGACTTCGTCCCTGTTAGAAGGTTTTTGAAAGGAGACGAATCGCGGTAGGTTTCCCGTTTCCCATTTGCAGCTCATTTGCAGATGAATTTGCCGGGGCGGCGTTCGGTGACTGCCTTTACTCCTTCGCGGTGGTCCTCGGTTTTGAATAGCCAGGATTGTTCCTTGAATTCGTGATCGGTCTGCAATTTCACGGCGTCGGCGAGGCCCTGGCGGATCGTTGCTCGGGTGGATAGCAGCGCGAGTGGGGCGCCTTCAGCGATTTCCTCGGCGAGCGTGAGAGCGGCGTCGCGTAGATCCTGCGAGTCCACGAGTTGATCGCACAGGCCCCAGGCGAGCGCTTCTTTACCCTCGATGCGGCGGCCCGTGAGGAACATCAGGCTGGACCGCTGCACGCCGATCAGACGCGGGAGCGTGTAGGTCAGGCCGAAGCCGGGGTGGATGCCAATCTTCACGAAGTTTGCTGCGAAGCGAGCGTCGGCGGTCGCCACGCGGAAGTCGGCGACCAGCGCGAGTCCGAGGCCTCCGCCGATTGCGGGTCCCTGGATCGCGGCGACGACCGGTTTTTTGCATCGGAAGAGTCGCACGCCCTCGACGTAGAGCGGATTTTCACCGGAGCGGGCCGGCGCCTCGCCGCTTTGCGCATCGCGATTGGCAAAGTTCGCGCCCGCGCAAAATGATTTGCCGTCGGAACAGAGCATCAGCGCGCGGCACTCGGTCTCATTGTCGAGCGCTTCGAACGCGTTGGCGAGGTCGCGAATCAGGACGAAGTCGAAGAAATTGTGCGGCGGCCGATGAATCTCGAGCGTCGCGACATTGCCGTCGAGCGTCACCGATACGTCGCCATATTTTGGTTCCAACATTAGCTCCCTCCCTCGCGCCTATAGCCCGAAGCCGTGCAAGCTGCTACAAAGTTATAGTTCGAACGTCAGGAGAAGCACACCAGAATGAATCCGAATATCGAGAGGGCCCGGGAGAATTCCCGTGGTGGTGTGTCTGCGACGTTCGGTCATCATTGACTCGATAGTTTAATAAGAACGCTTCAGACGGCCACGGGTGCTAGCACTCCGTGGCCGTTTGTTTTTTTCGGACGACGAAAACGCGCAAGCGCGTGGAAGGCAGGTAATTCGATGCTGGTAGAAGTAGAAAATTTGAGCAAGACGTTCGGGGAATTTCGCGCAGTCGATGACGTGAGCTTTGGAATCGAGCGCGGCGAGATCATCGGGATGCTCGGGCCTAACGGCGCGGGCAAGACCACGACGATTCATATGATCCTCGGGCTGATCACGCCGACCTCGGGGAGCATCAGTATTTTCGGCAAGCCGATGGCGACGCATCGCGGCGAAATCCTCGAGCAGGTGAACTTCACGTCGCCGTACTCGACGTTTCCGTTTCGGCTGACGGTGCTCGAGAACCTGAAGGTCTTCGCACGCATCTACAATTTGAAAAAGCCGCGCGAGCGAATCGACCAACTGCTCGAGCGGTTCGGAATCACCAAGCTGCGCGACAAGGCAATTTCGGGGCTGTCGTCGGGCGAGAATACCCGGGTCGGGCTGTGCAAGGCGTTCATGAACGATCCGAAATTGCTGCTGCTCGACGAGCCGACGGCTTATCTCGATCCGGAAATCGCGTGGCAAGTGAAGAACGCGCTGCTCGACGCTCAACGCGAAAAGGGCACGACGATTCTGTACACGTCGCACAACATGGACGAAGTCGAGCGGATGTGTAAGCGGATTATTTTTCTGCATCACGGGAAAGTAATCGCGGCCGGCACTCCGATCGAAATCACGCACAAGATCCTCGAAGAAGAACGCGAGGAACCGGCGCTGGAGGAAGTCTTCATGCGCCTGGTGAGAGGCAAGGCAGCATGAAGTTACATCGAATCAACGCCGTGATTATGCGGCATGGATATGAAGCGCGGCGCAACTTCGATCGCGTCGTCGACACGCTCTGGTGGCCGGTGCTCGACATCGTCATGTGGGGATTTTTTTCGATCTACCTCACGCACGGGAAAGGCTTGCAGCCCAGCATCGTGGGCTTGATGCTCGGGGCGGCAATCCTTTGGACCATGTTCTATTCGTTCCAGCGCGACATGGCGGTCGCATTTATCGACGATCTGTGGTGCCGCAACCTCATCAACTTGTTCTCGACCCCGTTGATGCTGTCGGAATACCTGGCCGGAATTATCGTGGTGTGCATTCTGAAGGTAATAGTCGGACTAACTGCGGCGTCGCTAATCGCGTGGGCGGCGTACTCGTTCGACATTCTGCCGTGGCTGCCAAAGTTCATTCCCTACATCGCAAACCTGTTGATCTTCTCGCTGGCGATCGGAATCGCGATCACTGGAATGATTTTTCGCTACTCGACGAAAATCCAGGCGCTGGCGTGGGGGTTCGCGGGTCTGCTGATGCCGGTGTCGTGCATATTTTATCCGGTCTCGTCGCTGCCGAAATGGTTGCAGGACATCGCGTGGATGATGCCGCCGGCGCATTCGTTCGAAGGGATGCGCCAGGTTATGGGCGGACACGGATTTTCGCCGCTGCACTTCTGGTGGGGCGCTGGATTGAACGTAGTGTACTTCACGGCGGCAATTGTGTTCTTCGGCTGGATCTTCGAGAAGGCGCGCTCGCGAGGTTTGCTGGTCAAGCAGGAATAGGCGTTTGCCATTGCACTTCGATGAAGCTTGCATCGAGTCGCACGATGCAATTTGAAATGGCGCACCGCCAAAAGGTGCAAAAGGCCTTGTGGATCGGGTGTTTCTGCATTGGCACGCGTGGTGCTGTTAGCGCTGTCGGAAGAAATCCGACGGA
>PMOH01000340.1 GCA_003161515.1 Deltaproteobacteria bacterium | reverse complement strand
TCTGCGATCGGCACCTCGCCGCCGGTGCGCATTTGATCGTAGCGATAACGGTCGAGCTGGTTTGGGTAGTTCAACGTGAGGAACCAATCCCAGCGGCGGCTCGGATGCTTCTCGACGATTGCGTAAACGCCCTCGGGCGTGCGCCGGTCTCCTTCCCACATTTTGGTGCCGGGCTCGAAGCTGCGCCCGAATACCGCGTGGTAGGTCTTAAACAGGCGGCCCTTGTAATAGACGATGAGCTGGTGGCGTTTTTTGTAAATCGTCACCGACCAGTTGAGCGGATCCATAAGAGCGATGTCGCGGGTCTTGTCGAAGAGCAGTTGTCCGGGAGTCGGCACGCGATCGGTTCGCACGCCTTGGATTCTCACCTGCGGCAGAGGAGTCGGCGTCGAAGTCGGCGTGTTGGTGGGAACCGGAGTATCCAGAACGTCGGGCGGCCGCGGCCCCGGGATCCCCGAATTGACGAACTTCTGGCCGGGAGGGTAGTACGGCGCCGGCGGCTGCTTGCCAACCTTCTCGGCCTCGCCGGCCGTGATTGGCGTTTCGGACTGCGCCAACGCAGCGGCGGGTCCGGCGAGCGCGGGCTCGGCGGCACACATCATTACTATTGTCGCGGCAATCAATGCGGCGGCGGTAATCGATCCAGCAATCCTGCCCATCAGCTCCAGCCCAGTTCCAGCATCGCGTTCAATTATCCATTGTGTGGACGCTTGGTGCGATGGTCAATTGTAACGTAGCTTGAATATTTGATTGTCGGCGAGTAACCGCGGGAGCATTCGTTTCGATGGACAACAATCTTGCGCGCGCGATGGCCGACCTTACTACCGGAATATACGTTCTGACCACGCAGGAGAATGGGCGATGTCATGGGATGTCGTCGTCGTGGGTCGCGCAAGTCTCGGGCGAGCCGGTGATGTTCACGGCGGCGGTCGATAACGCGCATTTCAGTAACGCAGTGATCGCGCGGACCGGCGCGCTCGGATTGAATATCGTGGGACATCGCGGCCGGGAGCTCGAGGACTATTTTTATTCGCCGCGTGCGCATCGCGAGAATAATCTCGACGCAGTTGAGTTCGAGCTGTCGCCGACGCTGGCGATGCCGTGGCTGAAGCTCGCGATGATCGCGATTGAAGCCCGCGTGATCGACAGCCACGCCGCGGGCGATCACACAATTTTCGTGGCGTCACCGGTCGGAGTGCGCGTGAGCGCGAACGATCGACCGCTGACGTCGCTCGATCTCGAGTATGTTTATCTCGGCGGGAAGAATGTGGTTGCGCGCGATCGCTTCGGATGGGATTAACTACCGTGATGGGAGATTAGGAAGGCGGGCACGGCGGCCCGCCCCACTTAAGATTTGACTGTGAAACTCCGCTACATTGCCGCCCTCGCACTCGTAGCCTGGTATGTGATGACGCCGCCAGACGTGAGTCAGCGAGTCAGCATGACTCCGCCACCTGATGATAGGCCCCAAGATATGGAGTTGTGGAAGGCACAGCACAAGGCGGAAGTGGCGATAGAGTGGAACCCTTGGGTGTTCCTCGTGCCGCACGTCAAGGGAGTGATGCCGACGTTTATCCTGGATAAGAATGTACCGGATGCCGCCGCGAAAGGAATCGGCAAGACAGGAATCTGTGTACGGGTCGATAAGGCGGAGAACGTGCGCTGGGTCGAACGCTGGGTGCCGTCGCAGTTGGATGGTGTCCCGGTCGTGGTTGAAGCGGACCCCGAGCTAAGAACGTTGTGATCGTCACAAAGCGCGATCGCTCTGGATGGGACTAAGAGGGCGGGCACGGCGGCCCGCCCCACTTAAGAGCAGCCAGCCGGTGAAAGCTTAAGGGGGCGGGCCGCCGTGCCCGCCTTCCTAAGCTTTGACCGGTGGCAAAATCGTCTGATAGCATCCGCGCGCGGAGAGATTTTGGGATGGCAATCGAAAAGAATGAACTGCGGCGCGTGATGGGGCATTTTGCGACTGGCGTCACCGTGATCACGTCACTGCGCACCTCCGGCGAGCTGCATGGATTGACTGCCAATGCGTTCACCTCGGTCTCGCTGATTCCACCGCTGGCCCTGGTCTGCGTGGACAAGAAGGCCGAGAGCTATCCCTGCTTCGAGGAGAGCAAAATCTTCACCGTCAATGTACTGGCGTCGGGCCAGGAGGCGTTGTCGCGCAGGTTTGCGGTCAGCGGCGGCAACAAGTTCGAAGGCGTCAGCTACAAAATCGGGGCGAACGGCGCTCCGATCCTCGACGGCGCGCTCGCGTATCTCGAGTGCAAGGTGACGACCGCGATCGACGGCGGCGACCATACGATTTACCTCGGTGAGATCGAGCAGGCCGAGACTTCCGCCGAGGGCAAGCCGCTGCTGTTCTTCCGCGGCGGGTATCGCGAGATTGGCGACTAGATTGCAGACGCCATCGTGAGTGCCGCCGCCCGAATTCCCGGAATCAGCGTCTTTCTGCCGTCGCATAACGAGGAAGGCAACGTCGAGCGCGTCGTACGTTCGTGGATTGTCGAATGCCCGCGCGTCGCGGACAACTACGAAGTTATCGTGGTTGATGACGGCAGCCGCGACCGGACCGGCGAGATTGCCGAGCGCCTCGCCACCGAGAACTCGCACGTCAAGGTCGTCCGTCATCCGGTGAATCGCGGCTACGGCGGCGCGGTGATTTCAGGGATTCGCGCCGCGACTCAACCGTACGTTTTGTTATGCGACGGGGACGGGCAGTTCGATCCCGCGGACCTCGAGCGTCTGACGCCGTTTGTTCCCGAGTACGACGTGGTATGCGGACGCCGGGCGCATCGCGCCGATCACTTGATGCGTCGCGTGAACGGCAAAGCGTGGACGACTCTCGTGCGCGTGCTGCTCGGTATCACGATCACCGATATCGATTGCGGCTTTAAGTT
>PMOH01000474.1:12144-22179 GCA_003161515.1 Deltaproteobacteria bacterium | reverse complement strand
AGGATCGAACGAGCGCCGAGTGCCCGCGGTCCGAACTCCATCCGCCCCTGGAACCAGCCCAGAGCCTTACCGGCGACGAGTGCATCCACGCTCGCGTTCAAGAGAGTCTCGTCGTCGCAGATGTCGAACCGCGCACCGACCGCGGCTAGCCGGTTCTCTATCTCCTGCTGCGAAAACGAAGGCCCCAGGTATGATCCTCGCATCAAGTCCGGACCCTCAATTCGACGTGGCTGGTTCAGGAACTGATGGTAAGTCATGAGCGCTGCGCCGAGCGCTCCACCGGCATCACCTGCGGCGGGTTGAATCCAGATATTTTCGAAGCGATGGTCGCGCCAGACCTTGCCGTTTGCCACGCAATTAAGCGCCACTCCTCCTGCGAGACAAAGATTCCGGCATCCGGTTTCGGCCGCGAGCGCACGCGTAAGCCTGAGTATCACTTCTTCGGTAACCGACTGGATCGAGGCCGCCAGGTCCATGTCGCGCTGCGTGATCGAAGATTCAGGTTTCCGCGCCGGTCCGCCGAACAGTTGATCGAACTTCGGGTTCGTCATCCGCAGCCCCACGCAATAGTCAAAGTAGCTGAGATCCAGCCGATACGATCCGTCAGGTTTCAAATCGATCAGATTATTCAGGATCAGATCGCGAAAGCGCGGCGAACCATAGGGTGCCAATCCCATCAGCTTGTACTCGCCGGAATTGACCTTGAAACCCGCGTAATGTGTAAAGGCCGAATAAAGCAACCCGAGCGAATGCGGAAAGTGTATTTCCTTGATCATTTCGAGCCGGTTGCCGTTTCCAATGCTTGCCGAAGTAGTTGCCCACTCACCTACTCCGTCGAGAGTCAGTATCACTGCCTGGCTGAAGGGCGACGCGAAGAACGCCGACGCTGCGTGGCTTTGGTGATGCTCGGCGAATAGCAAGCGGTCACCCAAATCAATTCCGCCATTCAATTCCGCGAGGGCGCGACGCAGCATGCGTTTTTGAAAGAGCTTTTCGTGCAACCATATCGGCATCGCAGTACGAAACGATTTGAACCCACGAGGCGCGAAAGCCAAGTAGGTTTCGAGCAGGCGTTCGAATTTCAGAAAGGGCTTGTCGTAGAAGGCTATGTAGTCAACCTCGCTCAGCGAGAGTCCTGACTGTCCTAAACAGAATTCGATCGCGAGCCGGGGAAACCGTGCGTCATGCTTTCTGCGCGTAAAGCGCTCTTCCTGCGCCGCGGACAGGATCTGGCCGTCCTCGATCAACGCAGCGGCGCTGTCGTGATAGTACGCGGAAATGCCGAGCACTCGCATGCTGGCTCAGAACAGTGCGTAGATGAAGGGCGCGAGCGCGCTGCTTTGAGTGGTCACCAGGAGTGCGCCCACGATCGCGAACACTACGATCATAGGTAGAAGCCAGAATTTCTTGCGCGCACGCATAAACCGCCAGAGTTCGGCTACAAAATCCATGTCGCACTACCTAGTACTGATCTTTCATCGACTCGGGCCGTGGACCGGAGGGCTTGCGAGGTATCCAGTAAGAGGTCTCGTAGGGATCCCAATTCAATCGCAAAACGTTCCTGTTCAGCAGGCGCATCATAAGAGCAAAAGGGACGATGGTCGAAAAGTAGAGGACCGCCATCACGATGGGATTGGTAAGCTTTTGCAAAAATTGTCCGAGTCTCTGCCACCACTTATTCAGCGGTCCAAGCAGAGTTGGCCTGATGAGACTGATAGAGAGGAACGCTCCGGCGAGCACTACCGCCCATGCTCGAATCGAATCACCTCTTCTGAGCGGAGCCATCGCCACCACACCCCAGAAGGCGCTGAACAGAAGGCCAAAGAAGCGATCAGTGGAGCCACGTGGGCTGTCAGCGTGCCCCAGGCGCTCGGGAAAATTGGAGTCGCTCGAAGTCTTCATCGCGGGTGCTTTGCATCCACCAACGGCTCGCCGACCTGTTTCCATAGATAAGCAGCGATCTCCTGGTTGGTCGCCGGCGACGGATGCCGATCAAGCTGAGTGAGCAGTCCGTTCTTCAGATCCCTCTCCGGAAATATAGAAGATAGCGCGATCACATCAAATTGATTCGCTTTCAAGGCCTTCATAATCGTGTTGGCCAACTCGTTTTGATCCCATAAGACGATTACAAAACGAGTGCCGTTTTCCTCGAGCAAAGTTCGAGTCCTCTTCAGCACTGCCAAATATAGTGGGAGGTCGGAGGGTTGCGATAGGTTCTCGGAGTGATTTTCGAAGAACCTCACGATCCAGCTCCTGCCGAGCCAACGGCGGCATGTCGCGTAGTCGGCGCTATGATACTGTCCGGAGTAACAGGCTTGTTTGTCCGGGCATAGATCGTACTTTGGCCCATCTTCCCACGGCGCACGCCCAGCGACTCGGCGCAGATGATCGGGGATTGCTTCATATATAGCCAGTTCGGGAGTGCCTGCCACACGGCGAATGAAGCCGGTTTCAATCTCCCTGAGCATCTGATGCGGCCCCCAGCCGTCGCCCGCGAAATTGAACCCCTCGAAGGTGCCTCGTGCTGTTCGCACAAAGTAATAGGGCAGCGTCTGATCGTCCTCGACCCCATGACCAAACATAAAGGAACAACCGAAGAACACTACCCTGTAAGGTCCTCCTTGAACTGATGCAGGGATTTCTCTAAGGCCGCTACCACCGAATCTGTAGGTGACCTTGTCGATCCTCCGACCGCCGAGCGTCTCCTCAAATGTGATCGTCGTATTTGGCACCGGTCGAAAACCTATGTCCATGTCCGCCTGGTTTCGCCGCCATTCGACCGGTTCCGTTCTTGTGATAATGATCTGCGACCGGTTAGCATAGTACATATAGGTTTCGACTAAGCCCATACTAAACAAAACTGAACCACAGATCAGTGCACCGTTGCGGACAGCCTCAGCACGAGATAACACGACGACTGTTATTGCCCACGCACTGGCTACTAGAAAGAAAACGACAAAGGGAGCCTCGATCGTCGATGACCATCCGAGCAATATGACGCTCGCAACTACAAGAACCGCGATAGTTAAGAGCCTGGATTGTCGCATGCCGAGTCGAGACTGCTATCCGGTCAGACGTTGCTTGACGCCTGGCATAATCCGCGCGGTGACCTCGGAAAGAAAGGCCGACAGAAAGAGGTGAGCCTTATCAGCGGAGGTTGGAGGAGGCATCAGAGACGGTGTCCCATAAAGCCTGGTGCGGATGCGGGACGCCTTAAAGTCACTGCACCAACTGAGGCCGTCGGACCACACAGAATCGGTCTCGAGTCTCGAGCGTCGAATTGCGGCGGCCAGTGCTGACTGAAATCGTTGTTCGCCGAAGTGGGTTCCGATGGCCGCACACTCCGACAGGCGAAGGTAGTCGCTTCCCGGCATGCCGACCCGCCGCATCATGCGTCGTAGGGCAGCCTGTTGTTGCGCAAACGAGAATTTGTAGAGGCTTGCGGCCTGCAGGATTTCTGGCGGGATTGGTCTCTCAAGCCGGAACACCACGGACCAGTCCCGGCCAGTCTCGATGATGGTGAAATGATCCATGAGAAAGTCCATCACTACCGGAAGATAGAACGCGGTAGGGTGATAGAAATCCTGGTGAATAACTATCGACTTTCCTGGTATAAGTCGCGGAAAAAATTCGGTTAACACCTTACCACTGAGAGCAAGAGTCTTAGCCACGTCGACGAACAGTATCTCGATAGGCTCATCCGAGGGCCAAATTTGCTCGAGCAGGTCTCCAGCATGAACTTCAATCAGATCGGCAAACTGGGTAGTTGCGCGCCGAAATGTCGCGGCGAAAGACTGTCCCATTTCGAGCGATTCACCGAATTGCTCACGAATAAAATCGACCAGATACGGTTCGCTGGCGATGAAGCTGTCGTAGGCGTCGACGTGACGCCCCGCGGCTCGAGGATTGTCCCGCAGGCCNNAGTTGGTAGAGCAACTTGCGTTCTTCCAGGCCGAGCAGGCCTAAGGCATAGCTTCCAGCTTGCGCATTTGGGTCCAGCCATGGTTTGGCATCTACCATGAACGGTCACTACTCAAGGGTCGAAACGAGATTCGAGAACTCGGAGTCTTTTAGCTGGCTGACAAGAGCATCGTAGTTCGAGAGCAATCTGGAATAAGGGATATTGATGGCCTTCTGAAGACGCCGGTCATAGCGAAATATGAAAGAAGCTTCGAGCGCCTGCGCGATATCCCACAACGGTCCAGGCGCTGCGGGAATCTCTTCGCGGGAGCCAGCTCTCGCGATGTCTTCGATCAGGCCCTCATAGGAGCAATTGACGACCTTGCATCCAGCTGCGGCTTCGAGGAAAGCATCGCGATGCTTGACGATCGTCCGCGCGAACGCCAGGCATTCTTGAATATCAAGATGGTAGCTGCGATCAATCACGGCGCCATCATAGTTGTGCCAGACATTTCGACGCGCAGCGATGAAAGTCGAAATAGCGCAATGGATCACATTTCTTGTCGTGTGAATAACAGTAGCACCGCGAGATCGCAGATAACCGAGAATGTATGCAGGAGATGAAGAACTCCAATTTGCCGGCTCAATGTCTCGCAGTTGATTGTATTTGATATCGACGCCGAAGGCGTGGCTTTGGCTCTTCTTATTGCCTTCCCAATGGTTGCGAATGCGATACCGCACAAATTCGAAGTATTTGTCGAGGAGAAACTCGGTTTCGCTGAAAGTGGCGGGAAGCACGCTATGAGCGGGCTGGTTGCGGCAGAAATTATCCCAGTGGGCGGGCGCCGGGCTTGGCGTCAGCACCTCGCCGAGCATGGCGAGACGCTCATTGGTATTGAGAATCTCGCGCAATATGTTGGTACCAGTTCGTTGAGCGCCTATCACCACAAACAGATGAGTGCCCCTAGCAGAGGTGTCGGCGCCTAATTGCTCGTGACTTTGTATATTGGACACAGTCATGCCGAACTCGCCGTGCCAACAAGTCTCTCAACAGCTCTGCGACTGTTTTCCCAGGCTGCCCAGAATCGAGGCGAGTCGGTAGCTGTTCTATCGGTTGCCAGCGAACGCAGCCAGAGATACGCCTCCCGAGTCAGCGGAGGCAGATCGAGATTAAGTTCAAAGTCCGAGACGTTGAAGTAGCTATGTCGTAGATTCTGATCGAGAAAGTCGCTGGCGAACTGCTCGATCCCCGCCTTGCTGGCATCAGTCAACGGAATTTTCAAACCTTGGGCGATGCGTTCAAGCTCCCTTCTAGGATCGGCCATCACCAGGTCGTAGTCGGTAACTATAAATGGTCGATTGGCAATCATACTTAAATTCGGAACTACGTATACCAGCCACAGCAAGTGCGCCGTTACCGCGTCCATACCATGACGCCGGATAAGAGAATTGGCGACGCTGCGCGGGTTTCTGATCACCAGCAGATAACATTCAGGTACTTCAAGCGAGCGTAGCACTGAGCGCCAGAAGGGTAGCAGCCGAATAGTGCGGGGATCCTTAAATCCCCACAAAGGATGACTCACGAATTGCGATTTTAGATAAGCGACCGCTTCGATACGCAGGGCTTCCACGCCAGGTTCGTCCCATCGAGCGTCATCGATCAGCGCAACCTCTTCCCATTTGAGCCCGAAGGCAGCCAGCAGGCGTTCATTGATTTCGAAGATGTTCCTATCCTCCCAATAACCGGTAGGGTTATCGGGTTTGGGGTTTATAAAGTCGTTCCCCAAATAGACGCCCAGCATCTGCAGGCCGCGGGCGAGCGCACTGGTTCCGCTGCGATGCATTCCAAGGACCAGTACAGCGCGTGACGATGGCATATCGAAACTAATCGGCCGTCACTTGGGTTCTTCCTGCGGAAGAGAAATCCTCCGCTACCTGTCTACGCCGCGTTTCTCATTTCCTCAACCTGTCACAGCAGGTCCCTGTTCTCCGCGCGAGAGCGGCGTTCCAGTGTTAGCATCTCGCTCAAACTTCAGTCCCTGGCCGAATTGCACCACCTTGGATAGCGTCCTCTCAACGGTAGGCGCGACCTGTCGACCAGGTATGGTATAGGGCCGAGCGCTACGAACCGCGTTCACGAGCGAGTGCACCATACTCTCCCGGTCCTGATCTTCGCGATGCCAGAGAAATACTTCCGGCATCGTTTCGATCCGCAGGCCTGATAGAGCTGCTTTGGATAGGAGCTCCCAGTCGTCAAGAGTTGAGACCGCTTCGTCGCTGAATCCTCCGATCGTGTCGAACGCGTCGCGCCGCACCAGCGCATTGGTGCTACCGAAGCAGTTGACGAAAGCACCCGTAGCTGCATCGCCTCCGAGAAATGGCCGGCGCGAATGTTCGAGGCGACTTTCCGAAGAACCGTTTGACGATCCCAGAAAAAAGCTGATTGCTGAAGTGAGAATATCGGCATCTACACGTTGCGCGACCTGAACGAAGACGGAAATCGCGTTAGGCGCCAGCAAGAGCGTGTGATCGTCGACGAAGAACAGGTATTCCCCTTTCGCCTCGCGCACTGCCGCATTTCTCGCCGCGCCCATCTCGCTACCGCGCCGATAAATCTTGCGCAGTTCGTGGTTTCCTAGCGGGGCGGGCGATGCCTTTGACCCTGACGCACCCTCGCCTCCGCATTCGGCCAAGATTATCTCGAGGTGCGGATAGTCTTGCTGTTTTAGTGAAGCCAAAGTGGCTTCGGCACCTTTCTCCCTAACGTTGTACGCGAAGCACACGCTCACCAGGGGAAAGATCGATTCTCTGCCCGCCGGCCGTTCCTTACGGGCGGCCTGCTGATTTTGGGCTCGATTCGAAAGGCCGGCATGCCAACGCACCCAGTTACCTTCGGTGTCAGCGAATGAAGCCGACGGTCGCGCTGAAAACGCGCCCTGCTCGAGCGAGTTCCTGATACGCTCCGCCAGCACATCCGGTCGCGGCTCGAAGCAAACATTCTCTCTATCGGCAGGATTGATGATTTCCGGAATGCCGCCAACATTACTGACCAATAGCGGTACCCCGGCACCCACGCATTCCAGTGCCGTGTTAGGAAAATTGTCCGCGAGCGACGAGACCACTGCCAATCGCCCATCTTCTCGAAGATACTCGATTGCTGCCTTTTGATTCTTATTCGCGACAAGGTGCCACGGAACGTTCCAGGCTTTCGATCGATCGCTGATATAGCCGATACTAGAGCGACCATAGAGTTGGGTCTCCTTTCCCAGAAAGGTGACCTCAAAATCGCGATGAGGACTGTCCGCGCAGAGTTCATCCACGGCGTCGCAGAAGAGCTTAAGGCCTTTCCTGATCTCAAGTCGCCCAAAGAATACTATTTCGCGAACCTTCGTTCGTGTCTGACGCGGCACGGCTTCTTCAGATCGTACTGTCTTGGGAAGGACGTAGGGTGCAACATAAGTCTCTTCGGGAAGATCCCAACCATTGTGTTGCATCCAGTTGAGAAGGTATTGACTGGGGCTTACGACGATATCCGCAGCGGAAACGCTCACGCGTTCCATGAAATCAATCTCGAGCTCTCCCAGATTGCGTATATAATCCTGGCTCCCCTCCTTTACCCAGAATGTCGGACCGTGCGTACCGATCACAAAGGTAGCGTCACCGAAAGCAAGACCTTGGCGTTTCGCCAGCAAGCTGTAAAATGCCAGCCCCTGGCATTCGGGGAAGTGAATCACATCGAAATCGTGCTGATGCTCCTTCAGCCAGACGTAGGTGTGATACGAAACGCTCGAGGCCCAGGCGGCATGAATCCGCGGCTCGTGTGCCATCGGTAGAGGAATCAATTTCATGCCTTTCTCGGTTCGGTAGTAATCAACCCAATCGATCATGTTTCCGTCAGTGGGATGACATCCGAGAAGGAATAGGATACTCACGTCGTAGCCGGCTCTTTTCAACGCGTCGGCCAGACTGGTGTAGGCAGTACCTATGCCAGCATTGCGAGACGGTCCTTCGATTTCCCACGTGGCAATGCAGATCCGCGGTAGACGGGAGCCGCGTGCGACCTCAACCTTCGGCAATGACGGAAACATTGCAGTCACTGTTGTCCTCTTTCGCTGGATTTGATCTCTCTTCAAATCGCAGCATTGGTTTTCAATTGACGGGTGCGCGGCAGGATACGAAGTTTACTCGCTAGTTTCAAGCGATTTTACCAGGTAATTTCTACATATTCGGAGTTATCTGGAGCACATACAAACGGTTGATAATGACTGAGCATCGTGTAGCGAATCAGTATCGTTCGGGCGCGAAAAATAACTCTACGAGTAGTTTGTCATCGATGCTCCCCTGGCGTACTGTGGCGCGATGCTCGTTACCGTCGAGCGATTAACGAAAACCTACGGCAAGTTCACGGCGGTCCAGGACGTGTCCTTCGTCGTTCACGCCGGAGAAATTGCTGGGCTCGTAGGTCCCAACGGGGCCGGCAAGACGACCATCATCCATATGATGCTGGGCCTGATTTCGCCAAATGCCGGCAGCGTGCGTCTGTTCGGGAAGAGTCTCGAAACAGACCGCGAACAGATACTGCAGAGATTGAATTTCACGTCGCCGTATATGGCATTCCCCGTCCGTCTGACCGTGCTCGAGAATCTAAGGGTCTTCGCTGGGATCTACAACGTTCGCGACCCGGCTGCGAAAATCAACGAATTGCTGGAACAGTTTGGAATCGGACGACTGAAGAAAAAGCCGATGTCGCGGCTATCCTCCGGCGAAATTACGCGCGTCGGGCTGTGCAAGGCATTTCTGAACGATCCGGAATTGCTGTTGCTCGATGAGCCGACTGCCTACCTTGATCCTCAGGCGGCGGTGCAGGTCAGAGCGGTGCTGCTCGATCTGCAGAAGAGCCGCGGGACGACGATCCTCTATACCTCGCACAACATGCATGAGGTCGAGCGGATGTGCGACCGGATTCTCTTTCTCAGCAAGGGAAGTATTATCGCAACCGGAACTCCGATCGAAGTAACTTGTTCAATTTTGAACGAAGACCGCAGTGCGCCTGCTCTTGAAGAGGTCTTCATTCGCATCGCAGGGCGCACGCCAGATGAAGCTGTATCGAATTAGATCCGTCATCCGGCGGCACACTTACGAGGTGATTCATAACGCGAATCACATCACTTACATGGTCTATTGGCCGGTAGTGAACATACTGGTCTGGGGATTCTTCACTCTTTATCTGCGCCATGGCGATGCCTTGAAGCCTGGCGTAGTTAGTTGCCTACTGGGTGCGGTGATCCTCTGGGGGCTGTTCAATGCTTTTCAACGCGACATGGCGGTAGGATTCCTTGAAGAGCTGTGGTCGCGAAACCTTGTTAGCCTATTCGCTTCACCGCTGAGCGTTTCCGAATACGTGACCGGCTTGATTGTCGTCACTCTTGCGAAGGCGATGGTCGGCTTGAGCGTCGGGGCTTTGATCGCGTGGCTTTTTTATCACTACGACATGTTTCTAATGCTGCCGATGCTACTTCCGTTCATTTTGAATTTGGTTCTCTTCGCCGTTGCGATGGGCATCGTAGTGACCGGGTTGATCTTCCGATATACCACCAAGTTCCAGGCCATGGCGTGGAGCTTCGCCGGCATCCTGATGCCCCTGTCGTGCGTGTTCTACCCGTTGAGCTCGTTGCCAAGCTTTCTGCGTCCGATAGCCTCGATACTGCCGACGACTCAGTCATTCGAAGGCATGCGCGAGGTTATCGAAAGTGGGGGATTTTCGATCTCGCACTTCAGATTGGGTCTCGGATTGAACCTGATTTATTTCATCTTTGCGATCTTTTTCTTCCGCTGGATGTTCGAGGCGGCGCGATCGCGCGGATTGTTGGTGAAGATGGAATAACGAAATCGCTGCAGATTGGGTTATTTGAACAATTCACCAAAGTCCCGTTTGCTCGGTGCCCAAAGAAGATTCGGCCCCCCTTGCTCATCTGATAGCCACGACTGAAAATTGCCCTGATGAACTCTCGACAACGACGGGGGCCCAAATCTGCTGAGCGTCGATTTTGGAGAGAACACTCCTGCAACAGAAATCGCCGACTTTTTGCTTGAAAATCTTGTGCTCTTTAAACCGAAATCAAAATTGTGGGCGGT
>PMOH01000474.1:10276-12125 GCA_003161515.1 Deltaproteobacteria bacterium | reverse complement strand
GGAGGAGGAAGGGGCCCGGTGGCCCCACCGGTCTTCAAAACCGGCTTGGCGGCTAATATTGTTGCCGGAGGGTTCGACTCCCTCCCCCCTCCGCCAGATTTTTTCAGCACGGAGCAGGGAGGGAGCCGGCAATTTCAGATCGTCACCTTGGTCCCGTTGAAGCTGGTGAAGGTGAAGCCGGTGTAGTTCTCGTTGTAGAGGTGCGCCTGGTCGGTCAGCAGACTTATCGCGACCGCCTCGCCCAACAACATTCCCTGCACGATGTCCTGGCGCCAGTGGATTCCCGCCATCGCGCGACCGATTCCCACGTTCGACGCCAGCTTGTTTAATTCGCCGCCCACCGTCATCTTACCCGCGTCGGAGCCAGTATAAGGCACCACTGAGAGTCCGTCGGAGGTTGTGGTCAAAGGGCTGGGAATTACGAAGGTCTCATCGAAGAACCATTTGAGCACTGTGACTGCCGCGCCCGCCGCGGTGGCATGGCCTGACGAATACGACGGATGCAGTGGGCATCCCTCAGGATACGACAATGGAATGAAGTAATTGCCATTGCGCGAGAACACCGCCGCCGCTGCCTTCGAGTTTAACACGCTGCTGTCGAGCGGATAGCTCTTCTGACCGGTGATTGTGAAATGCACCAGTCCAGCAGTTTCCTCGGGACGCGCCATGCGATGGATGAACCATTTCTGCATCCATGAGTTCTTCAGCGCGCGCGCTATCACTTCGGCGACCAGCACTTCGACCATCGGGAAGCCGAAGGTAATAAACCCGGTCTCTGACTTGATTGTCTGCGGGTAGGGATTCCCCGAATTCAGCGGCGCCCTCATCTTGATCAGCATCAGCGCCGCGTTGAGGTATTCCATGAACAACACGTCGTTGTGGACGTACTCCGCGAGGTCACGCGCGGTGTGGAGATACCTGAGCTGCGGATCGGGATTGCTGGGCGCAAGCGCCGCAGGCGCGCCGTTCTGCATATTAAGCCACGAGCCGGCGTCGGTCCCGAAATCGCCGGGCAGCGTCGTTTGGTAGCCGACGAATGGGATCGCGCCGTAGTTGAACGGCTGAATAAAAAACTGCGAGACGTAGGGACCGATCAGGTCGCCGGCAGTGAAGCCGCGATACAAGGACTGCGGCGTGACCTTGCCGCCGATTTTTGGACCGGTGTAGGCGGATAGCCCCGACAACTCGCTGGCCGCGGCGGCGATCGTCGGATCGGTCGCGTATTGCGAGAAAGGAACGTCGCGCGTCAGCGCCACCCAGTACTCCTCGATCATCTGCGCGGCGAGGCCGGGACTCGTGAGCGTGTCGAACGGCGGAATTGAATTCTGCGACGCGTCGTAAGTCTCGAGATCGAAGGCGAGACCAGCCTGCGGATCGACCAGCGGTTCGTTGCCGCCCATCGGCAAGGCGTCGAAATCCGCACGCTTACCGGTACTCACCGCCGCCAGGTAATCTGCGTACACCGTGGGATCGACTTCGCCGAACGTGTTGTGCGCGAAGCCCTTGGTGAAGTTCGCAATCCGGGAAGGATAGAGCGCCTCGTCTCCATTGTTGGGATGATTGGGAACTTTGATCCGCCGATCTTCTTTCGCCGCGCCGACCCGGCGATCGTACGCCTCCTTGGGGCGGCCGTTAAGGTCAAGCTGGCTCGAGTGGGTATCGGAGAGGACATCGGGAATCTTCGGCCCTCTGGCGGCCGCCTTGGTCGCGATCGCCACGAACGGCGCTGCGACGCCCGCCGCGCCAATCCCTTTCAGAAAAGAGCGCCTGCTCTGTGGTTGCGGGCCGCCTGAATTTTTCTCGTTCGATGAATCCGACTTTATCTTGTGCGTTGGCTTATCGTCCATTG
>PMOH01000474.1:0-10117 GCA_003161515.1 Deltaproteobacteria bacterium | reverse complement strand
CTATGTAGTTCGATAGATGAACTCAGGGAGGCCCGCCATGAGCGACGACTGGCAGAAAACCATTTGCATACTGTGCAGCGTTAACTGCGGAGTCGAGGTGAAGCTCGACGGGCGTCACATCACTCGCGTGCGCGGAAATCGCGATCACGTCGCGTCGAAGGGCTACGCCTGCGAGAAGGCGCAGCGAATTGACTTCTACCAGAACGGCCGTGATCGCCTGACCTCGCCGCTGCGGCGGCGTCCCGACGGCACCTTCGAGGAAATCGACTGGGACACCGCGATTCGCGAGGTCGCGGCCGGCTTCAGGCGCGTGCGCGATACTCACGGCGGCGCGAGCATCTTCTATTACGGTGGCGGCGGGCAGGGCAATCACCTGTGCGGCAGCTACGGTGCGTCAACCAGGCGCGCGCTTGGTTCCGTGTTCAGCTCCAACGCGCTGGCGCAGGAAAAGACCGGCGAGTTTTGGGTGGACCATCAACTTTTTGGGACCGGCCTCAGCGGAAGCTACCAGCAAGCCGAGGTCGCCGTATTCGTCGGCAAGAATCCATGGCAGTCGCATGGCTTTCAGCGCGCGCGTCCGATTCTGCGCGACATCGCGGCCGACCCGAACCGCGCACTGGTCGTGATCGATCCGCGCCGCACCGAAACCGCCGATATGGCGGATTTTCATTTGCGAGTACGTCCCGGCACCGACGCTTTCTGTCTCTCGGCGATTCTTGGCGTGCTCGTGCAGGAGGATCTGATCAGTCACGACTACATTTGCGAGCGCACGCAAAACAGCGATGAACTTTTCGCGGCGCTGAACGAGGTGCCGGTCGCGGATTACTGCAAGCGCGCGGGCCTCGACGAATCTTTGGTTCGCGACGTGGCGCGCCGAATCGCGCGCGCGTCGAGCGTTTCGGTTTATGAAGATCTCGGTATCGAGCAGTCGCTCCACAGCACGCTCAACTCGTACCTGGAGAAGCTTCTCTTCGCGGTGACTGGAAACGTCGGGAAGGCCGGCGGCATGAATGCGGGCACGAGTCTCACCGGGATGTTCGGCGGAGCGCTCTCGTCGCAGACCAGCCCCGTCGGCGGTCATCGCATCATCGGCGGGATGATTCCGGCCAACGTGATTCCCGATGAAATCCTGACCGACCATCCCAAGCGTTTCCGCGCGATGCTCATCGAGAGCGAAAATCCCGCGCACTCGGTCGCCGACAGCACGCGGATGCGCGAAGCGTTGCGCGCGCTGGAATTTGTAGTCGTGATCGATGTTGCGATGAGCGAAACCGCGCGCGAGGCGCACTACGTCCTGCCGGCGTCGTCGCAATACGAAAAATGGGAAGCGACTTTCTTCGGCGCGGCGTTCCATACCGAGACCGACTACGCCAACACGTTCACGCTGCGCGCGCCGATCCTCGATGCTCTCCCCGGAACGCTGCCTGAGGGAGAAATTCATCGCCGGCTGGTTCGCGCGATTGGCGCGATGACCGATGAGGACGTCGCTCCGCTGCACGCGGCCGCCGCCAAAGGGCGTGCCGAATATGCGATGGAGCTGATGCGAGTCGTTTCGGAGCGGCCTCATCTGTCGGAAGTGATGACCGTCCTGCTGTATGAGACTCTCGGCCCGACGCTTGGTGCGGGAAACGAAAATGCCGCATCACTCTTCGGTATCGCGCTCAACTTCGCGCGCAGATATCCGGAGTCATTGCGTCGGGCGGGCTTCAGCGAAAACGGTCCCGCACTCGCAAACGCGCTGTTCGACGCGATTCTGAAAAATCGTTCGGGAGTCGTGATGAGCGTCGATCCATATGAAGAAACCTGGCGCAGAATTCACGACCAGAAAGTCAATCTGACGATCGCCGAGTTGATGCCCGAGCTGAAATCACTTCGCGATGAGCATCCAGCGCACGACCCGGAGTTTCCATTCGTGCTGTCGGCCGGGCAGCGACGCTCCGGGACCGCCAACACGATCATCCGCGATCCGAAATGGCGCCCGAAGGATCCGGCCGGCGCGTTATGGATGAATCCCGCTGACGCCGCCGCACTTGGAATCCAAAGTGGCGGTCGCGTACGCATCACAACCAAGCGCGCGAGTGCCGAGAGTGTAGTCGAGCTGACGGATACGATGCTGCCTGGTCACGTCGCGCTGCCGAACGGCACCGGACTGTGGTACCCGGATCGCGAAGGCCAGGAATTTCAGCACGGAGTCGCGCCCAATGAATTGACGGTCACCGAGGATCGCGACTGGTTCGCGGGCACGCCGTTTCACAAGCACGTGCCGGCGCGAATCGAGGCGGTGGCCTGATGCGGCGGACTCGCTTCGATCAGTGGCCGTGCCCGATCGCACGGACCACCGACCTGGTCGGCGATTGGTGGACGCCACTGGTGATGCGCGAGGCGTTCGCGGGACGGCGCCGCTTCGAGGATTTCCAGCGCGCGCTGAAAGTCCCGCGCGCCGTGCTCGCGCGCCGGTTCGATCGACTGGTCGATGAAGGCCTGCTGAAAAAAGTTTCCTACGAAGATCGTCCGCCGCGATACGAGTACCGGCTGACGGACAAGGGCAAGGCCTTCTGGGACGTGCTCGCCGCGATGTGGCGATGGGGCAGCGACTGGCTGTGGGGCGAAAACGGGCCGCCGGTAATTCTCGTCGATAACGAAACGGGCCTCGAAGTGCGCCCGTTGGTCGTCGATGAAAACACCGGCATCCGCCTGACCGGCCGCCGCCTGCGCATGAGCCGCAAGCCATCCGCCGCGTCGCCTTCCTGATACTCGAAGTGGCTCTCGTGATACTTTGTTAAGGCGAGGTATCGCAGGTGGCCCAGGATTCCGACGACCGATCGCAGCCATTCCAGAAACTGGCGCGCTGGTTTACGCCGAACCGCTCGACTGCGTTGCGTCAATATCGGTCGCGCGCGCGAATCTATGATTTCGAGCTCTTGTTGTTCGAGCCCGTGCGGCATCGCGCGATCGAGTTGCTGAGGCTGAAAAAGGGCGATCGCGTTTTGGATGTCGGCTGCGGCACTGGTCTGAGCTTGACGGCGATCGAGAATTCAATTGGCCCCGAGGGTTCGATTGTCGGAATCGAGCAGAGTCCCGAGATGCTCGAGCGGGCGCGGGCGCGGGCGGCTGAGAACAACTGGAGCAACGTCGAGTTCGTCTCGGCTTCGGTCGAGGAAGCTGCGATCCCGATCGCGGGCGACGCGGCGCTGTTTCATTTCACGCACGATATAATGCGCACGCCCAAGGCGCTCGCCAACGTCGTCAGCAATCTCAAGCCGGGCGCGCGGATCGTCGCGGCCGGACTCAAGTGGGCGCCGGTCCGCACGCTGCCGCTGAATTTGTTCGTATGGAACGCCGCGTTGCGATCGACCAGCACGCTCGAGGGTCTGGCGCGCCCGTGGAGCAATCTCGAGGCAATTTTGCAAGAGCTTGAGGTCGAGCAAATGCTTGGCGGCACCGTTTACGTCGCCCACGGTATCGTCAAGGAGCGCTGAGTTTTCTGATATTATTTCGGTAAGGCGCCGCGAAGATACTCGACACGCGTCGCCGCCAGGTCATGCGACATATATTTGTTCTCGCGGTCTCGATTGCTGTGCTGGCCGCGTCGGCGTGTAGCTCTCAACAGTCGAATCTGTCGCAATCGCAAACGCAAACCTCGATCGCGGATCAATCGAACGCACAACTCGTAATCGCGCCGAAGGTGGACAACGTGCGCGCTCATCCGTTGCCGTTCAAGGGCAAGCTGATTTCCGGCAATAAGGATGAATTGCCGCCGGCGATCGCGATGTCCTTGTCGGATAACTCGCCGGTGACCTTCGCCTATCGCGAGGAATTGACCCACGACGACTATCACGTGCCGCTGGCGATCAGTGCGCTAGATCCGGCTAACCTGATCGGCGCTCCGCTCGGCGACATCGGGGTCACGGCGTTTGCGTCGCTGTCGATCAGCTCCGGCGACACGATTCTGGCCGACTACACGGCCAAGGAACACGCATCCAAGTCGTACAACCTGTACCACGACGTCACTCACGCGGAGGTGGACGAAGCGGCGCGGGCGGCAGTGCGGCAAAGAATCGATCAAAAGATCTACAGCGACGAAGACCGCCTGGCGAAAGCCGTCGCCGGCGCAGGAACCGCAAAGGCTCCGACCGCATCCGCCGGACAATGAATCGCCTGAGGTTGTTATTGTTGCTCGGCGTGGTCGCCTCGGCGGAAGTCGGGTGCGCTGTGCAGGGGACGCCATTTGAAAAGATCTCGTCGCCGCCCGGCAACGCGGTGATCTATGTCTATCGGCCGTACAGTTATGGATCGTCGGAGCTGCGGCCGGCGGTCACCTGCGGCGAGGAAACCGCGCGAATCGGTCCGGGCGGCTACCATGCGTTCATAGTTCCGGCCGGGCAGAAGGTCGTTTGCACGATGACGACCGACAAGACCGACGAAGTCGAATACGACACCGAGCGGCGTTCCTACTACGTCAGGGAAGAGCTCGGATGGGGATGGCTTACGGGAGTTCCGCATCTCAATCCAGTGGACACCGACCAGGCGCAGAGTGAGATACAAAGTTGCGTGCTGGAACCTGAGACCACTCCAGCTGCTGAGCCGACTCAGACTGGGAGCGCGAAATAGTGCCGCTCGAAGGGGACGTCAGTCCGGTTCGCGAGAATCATCGGTTTGATGAGGGGTCGCTCGAGCGTTATCTGCGCGGGCGGATGGCGGGGTTTCGCGGGCCGCTGGTCGTTCGGCAATTCGTTGGCGGGCAATCGAATCCAACTTTCATGCTCGAGACTCCTGATGCGCGCTTTGTGATGCGCAAGAAGCCGCCGGGCACGCTGCTTCAGTCGGCGCATGCGGTCGATCGCGAATATCGGATAATCAAGGCGCTCGCGGCGACCGATGTGCCGGTGCCGCGGGTGCATCTGCTGTGCGAGGACGCCGGCGTCATCGGCACCGAGTTTTTCGTGATGGACTTTGTCGAGGGACGCATCATGCGCGACCCGATGATGCCGGATTCGAGCCCGCACGAGCGCGCGGCCTGCTACGACTCGATGAATGACGTGCTCGCGCGACTCCACAAGGTCGAGTTTCGCGCGGTGGGACTCGGTGACTATGGCCGGCCGCAGGCTTATGTTCAGCGCCAGCTCGCGCGATGGACGAAACAGTACGAGGCGTCGAAGATCGACGAAATTCCCGAGATGGATCGGCTGATCGAATGGCTCGAACGGCATATCCCGGCGGATGACGAGACCACGATCGCGCACGGCGACTACCGGATCGAGAACATCATCTTTCATCCGGTCGAGCCGCGGGTGGTCGCGGTGCTCGATTGGGAACTGTCGACGCTCGGGCATCCGATGGGTGACTTAGCGTGGGCCTGCCGCGCGTACCACTGCCCGCCGGGCATCGATGGTGTGTCGAGTTTTCAAGGCATCGACCTGAAACTGTATGGAATTCCGAGCGAAGACGAATTCGTTGCCGCCTACTGCCGGCGCGTCGGGCGGGCGAGCGTCCCCGATCTGATGTACTTCGTCGCATTTTCGTTTTTTCGCGGCGCCGCGATCGCGCAGGGAATCGCGATGCGCGCGAAACTCGGCAACGCTAGTGGCCCCGACGCGGCGCTGCGTGGAGCGAAGGCGCGAATCACCGCGGAGCTTGGATGGGAAGTGGCGCAGGAATGCGATCGCGTTAAAACGTAGTCGTGAATACGGGGGAAATTGTAAATCTCGACGCGGTCGCGCTGTCGCGCGCGATCAAGTCGAAGCAGCTATCGTGCGTCGAGGTGATGAAAGCGTATCTCGATCGTATCGAGCGCCTGAATCCGCAGGTCAACGCGATCGTTTCAATCCAGCCGCGCGAAACTCTGATCGAGCAGGCGAAGGATCGCGACGCGCAACTTGCGCGCGGCGAGTATCTCGGCTGGATGCATGGCTTTCCGCATGCGGTTAAGGATCTCGAGCCGACGCGCGGCATCCGCACCACGATGGGGTCGCCGCTGTTCAAGGATTTTTTTCCGCGCGACGACTCGATCCTGGTCGAGCGAATCCGATGCGCCGGCGCGATCCTGATCGGCAAGACCAACGTGCCGGAGTTCGGGCTCGGCTCCCAAACCTACAATCCGGTCTTCGGCACCACGCTCAACGCGTACGATCAGTCGAAGACATGCGGCGGCAGCAGTGGTGGCGCCGCAGTCGCGGTCGCACTTCGGATGGTTCCGGTCGCGGACGGCAGCGACAACGGCGGATCGCTGCGAAATCCCGCAGCGTGGAACAACGTATTCGGGTTTCGCACTTCGACGGGACGGGTGCCGTCGCAGTTTTACGAGGTTTTCATGCCGTCGATTACAGTGCATGGGCCGATGGCTCGCACGGTGCCTGACCTTGCGATGTTTCTTTCGGTGATTGCCGGATACGACCCGCGCACCCCGCTCTCGATTCGCGAGGATCCGGCCGCGTTCGCCGGGCCGCTGGAGCGCGACTTCAAAGGCGCGCGCATCGGATGGGTCGGCGATTTTGGCGGACAGATCCCGTTCGATCCCGGAGTGCTCGAACTCTGCGAAGTGTCGCTCAAGGTTTTCGAAGCGCTTGGATGCAAGGTGGAAACGGCGACGCTCGACTACCCGCTCGAGCGCATATGGCAGAGCTGGACGGCGCTGCGAGGCTGGCAAATCGCGGCGGAGTTCCGCGCCAGCTTTCCCGATCCCGCCCAACGCGCACTGATGAAACCCGAATTGCAGTGGGAGATTGAAAACGGTCTGCGGTTGACGGCGATGGACGTCGCGATCGCGTCGAGGACGCGTACGGCGTGGTACCATGCTATGCGCAAATTTTTCGAGAAATACGATTTCATGATCGCGCCCGCCAGCCAGGTGTTTCCATTCGACGCGAAGATTCATTGGCCGAAAGAAGCCGGCGGCGTCTCGATGGATACTTACCATCGCTGGATGCAAGTGATGATTCCGATCTCGATGTCAGGTTGCCCAGCACTCAGTGTCCCCGCCGGCTTCAACGATCGCGGCTTGCCGATGGGAATTCAGATCGTAGGCCCGAATCACGCCGAGATGGCGTGCCTGCAACTCGGGCACGCGTACGATCTAGCGACCAACTGGGTGGCGAAGCGCCCGCCGTCGTTACTGAAGAGCAAATAAATCGGCGAGTAAGGGTCAGCCCCTCAAGTTCAACACAACTAGTAGAACTTCGCACTATCTGTTCTCATGCTTAAACTATCAGTCGAGAAAGCTAACATTCCATTCTCAAGAGAGGTTTGCGTAACCTCCGCGCGCCTTCTGAGCAGAGGCAGAATCCTGAATCGCGCGCGAAAGAACGCGCGCTGAACAAGGTCCCTCACCTTCGATCCTCTCCCGACGATGGGAGAGGGGAAGAGCGCCGCGCCGAGTTATCGAGTTATGCAGAGGTCTCCAATTAGGGGGAGTGGCTAGAACTCGGAGCTAAGACCCGGTCCTATCAAAGCTTGAGATTTACACATCGCGATTGATCCGTGGTTCGGAGTGCGTCGGCTGGCGTTCAGAAAGATCCGGGGTCCCTCGGCTTCGCTCGGGATGACACAAGAAGGACTTGGACGACACAAGAAGAACTCGAGATGACACCAAGAGTCGGATGACACCAAGAAGAACTCGGATGACGCAAGGAGAACTCGAGACGAAAAAGAACCTGCTGTGTTCTTTTTGAATTTGAATGGTTAGTCGGCGGCGTGGGATTCGGTTGGGGCTGGGGTGGGGCGCCCCAGGGCTCGGCGCCATAGTTGGGACCATCCGGCGCTTACGTGGTCCATGTACAAATAAATTACCGGCGTTGTGTAGAGCGTCAGGACCTGGCTTACCAGTAGGCCGCCGACGATTGCGATGCCCAGTGGGCGGCGCATTTCGGAGCCGGTGCCGTTGCCGAGGGCGAGTGGCAGGCCGCCGAGCAGCGCGGCGGCGGTGGTCATCATGATTGGGCGAAAGCGCAGCACGCAAGCCGAGTAGATCGCGTCGTGCGGCGATTTGCCCTCGCCGCGTTGGGCTTCGAGTGCGAAGTCGATCATCATGANNGATCGCGTTCTTTTTCACGATACCGATCAGAAGGATGATGCCGATGAGCGCGATCACGCTCAGCTCGATGTGGAAAAGCAGCAGCGCGAGGATTGCGCCGACGCCGGCTGAGGGCAGCGTCGAGAGAATCGTGATCGGGTGGATGTAACTCTCGTACAGAATGCCGAGCACGATGTACACGGCGAACAGCGCGAAGGCGATGAGGAAGCCTTCGTTCTTGAGCGAATCCTGGAACGCTTGCGCGGTACCCTGGAAAGTTCCGCGGATGCTCGCGGGCATTTTAATTTGCTGCTCGGCCTGCGTGATCGCATCGACGGCGTCGCCGAGCGCGATGCCGGGCGCGAGATTGAAGGAGATTGTCACCGACGGAAACTGCCCCTGGTGATTGACGGCCAGTGCGGTCTGGTCATTCGCGAAGTGGGTGAAGGTGCTGAGCTTGACCAGCCCGCCGGTGTTGGAGCGCACGTGAATCAGGTCGAGCGACTCGGGGTTCTGCCAGAACTGCGGCGCGACTTCCATGACGACGTGGTACTGGTTGAGCGGCGTGTACATGGTGGAGACCTGCCGCTGGCCAAACGCGTCGTAGAGCGTGTCGTCGATTGCCTGTTGCGAGAGTCCGAGGCGCGACGCGGTGTCGCGATCGACGACGACGTTAGCTTCGAGGCCGCTGTTCTGCTGATCGCTGCTGACGTCGGTGAGAATTTTGACGGTGCGCAATTTCTTGAGGACCTTCGGCGCCCATACGTTGAGCTCGTTGAGGTCGTCGCTCTGGATCGTGAACTGGTACTGCGCGTTGCTCATCCTGCCGCCGATGCGCAAATCCTGAACGGCCTGCAGATAAAGATTGACGCCGGGGATGTGCGCGACCTCCTTGCGGATGCGCCCGATGACCAGGTCGGCGTTGATCTTGCGCTCGCTCAAGGGCTTCAGCGCGATGAACATATTCGCGGTGTTGGTCGCGCCGTTGCCGCCGGTGAATGCGATCACGTTATCCACGGCCGGATCTTTATCGATGGCGGCGACCAGCTGGGCCAGCCGATCGTGCATCGCCTGGAATGAAGTGTCCTGGTCGGCCTGCACCGCGCCCATCAGGCGGCCGGTGTCCTGCTGCGGGAAGAATCCTTTCGGCACGACCATGAAGAGAAAGATGCTGAAGGCGAGCGTCGCGAGCGCGACCATCAAGGTTAGCGGCTGATGATCGAGCACCCATAGCAGGCTGCTTTCGTAATGGTCGAGCATCCCTGTGAAAAAACGCTCGCTGGCGACGTACCAGCGGTTGTGCGTTTCCTTGTCGTGCGGCTTGAGCAGTTGTGCGGCCATCATCGGGGTCGTGGTGAGCGAGATGACCAGCGAAACCAGGACGGCAGCCGACAGGGTAACCGCGAACTCGCGGAACAGGCGGCCGACGATTCCGGACATCAACAAAATCGGGATGAAGACTGCGACCAGCGAGATGCTGATCGATACGACGGTGAAGCCGATGCCGGCGGCGCCCTTGATCGCGGCTTCGAGCGGCGCCATTCCCTGTTCGCGGAAGCGCGAGATATTTTCGATGACGACGATCGCGTCGTCGACGACGAAGCCGGTGCAAATCGTCAGCGCCATCAGCGAGAGATTGTCGAGGCTGTAGCCGAGCAGATACATGATGCCGAAAGTTCCGATCAGCGAGAGCGGAACGACGATGCCGGGAATCAGGGTGGCGCGCAGGTTACGCAGGAACAGGAACACCACCATGATGACGAGCGCGATCGATATCATCAGGGTGAATTCGACGTCGCGGACCGAGGCGCGGATGGTGGTGGTGCGGTCCATGACGACGGTGAGGCCGATCGCGGGCGAGATCGAGGCGCGCAATTGCGGCATCGCCGCGTAAATGCGATCGACGGTATCGATGATGTTCGCGCCGGGCTGGCGGAACACGATGATCAGCACCGCCGGCTTGCCATCGACCATCCCGGCGGCGCGGACGTTTTCGACGGAGTCCCTGACCCACGCGATATCGGAAAGCCGAATCGCGGAACCGTTCTGATAGCGAACGATCAGCGGCTGGTAGTCCTCGGCCTTGAGCAGTTGATCGGTCGTGCTCAG
>PMOH01000270.1 GCA_003161515.1 Deltaproteobacteria bacterium | reverse complement strand
GCGCTGGATCTCAGTCAGCGGCTTTCGATGCGCACCATCCTGGTGGACGCGAATCTCCAGAGTCCCAGTCTGCATCGCGTCATTTCGCCGTCGGAAAGAACCGTCGCGCAGATCACGCTGGACGGTTCGCTGCAGCTTCGCACGACCGGCTGGCAGCGCTTGACGCTTGCGACCTGCTGTCTCAACGGCAACGACGATGAGCGCGAAGCGGCGATCGCGGAGCTCGAAGCAGTTCTCAGTACCTTTCCCGCCGCCGTGATCGATCTCGGCGTCGCGCGGCTCGATCCGCGCATGGTGCCGCTGATGCGGCCCGCCGACCCGATCCTGTTGGTGGTTCGCTACGGACAAACCGAACGCAAGGAGCTTGCTACTACCGCAGCCGCACTGCGCGCTGCTGACAGAACTGTCGCAGGCGTGATTCTTAACGCGCGACCGTCGCGATCTCAAAATTCCTACGCGGAGTACGGGCCCAATGAATGACTTCATCATTATTAACGAGAAAAATCCGATGACGGAAAACGGCTACCGCAACGGCGTCTCCAAGAACGGGCACTCGAACGGCTCGATCAAGGTGGACAAGGTCAACGGCGCGAATGGGAACGGCGCGATCGAACTCGAGCGTCCCATCGTCATCGCGAGCCCGCGTCCGGCGGCCGCGCCAAAAGAGCAACGCGCTCAGCTGAGCGGCGTCGGCGTCGTCGGCCTTGGCTATTGGGGTCCGAATTGGGTCCGCAATCTGCATCAGAGTCAGGCGGCAAAGCGTATCGTCGCCTGCGATCTCGATCAGAAGCGGCGAACGCACGTCAGCGAGCTGTACTCGGACCTCGAGACCACCAGTCGCTTCGAAGATTTGCTGAACGACGACGAGATCGAAGGCATCGTGGTGGCGACCCCGGTCGGTACTCACTACGCGATGGCGAAACGCGCGCTCGAGGCGGGCAAGTCGGTACTGGTCGAGAAGCCGCTGGCCACGTCGAGCGAGGAAGCCAGCGACCTGGTGAAGACCGCGCGCGAGAAAAAACTCACGCTGATGGTCGGGCACACTTTCGAATACAGCGCGCCGGTTCTGAAGATGCACGACATCATCGCGTCGGGCGAAATCGGCGACGTTTTCTACATCAGCTCGGTGCGCGCCAATCTCGGACTCTTCCAGCGCGACGTCAACGTGACCTGGGATCTCGCGACGCACGACATCTCGATCATTCTCAACCTGATGGGCGGCCGCGAGCCCGAGGCAGTGAGCTGCCAGGGCGAAAGCCACTACGGCCACGGGGTCGAGGATGTCGCGATGCTGACCTTGCGCTTCGAGCGCAACGTGATCGCGTTCATCCACGTCAGCTGGCTCGACCCCGACAAGATTCGCCGCACGACGGTGGTCGGTTCGCGCAAGATGCTGGTTTACGATGACACCGCGCCGCAGGAAAAAATCCGCATCTACGACAAGGGCGTCACCGCGCAAAAGTATTACGACACTTTCGGCGAGTTCCAGTTCTCGTATCGCTACGGCGACATCCAGATTCCCCGCATCGAGGAAAAAGAGCCGCTGTTTTGCGAGTGCGAGCACTTCGTCAAGTGCATCAAGAATGGCGAAACGCCCAACACCGACGGCGTCAACGGCGCACGCGTCGTAAACGTGCTCGAGGCCGCGAACTATTCGCTGCGCCGGGGCGGCCTGATGGTGCCGCTGGGAGCTGCACTGCGATGAGCGCGGCAACCCCACAGCGCCAAGTGCCGCAGATGGCGTGCGTCGCGGACGACGTCCGTATGGGCGAGCGCGTGCGGCTGGCTTCGTACGTAAACCTGTACGGCTGCGAGATTGGCGACGACACCCGGCTCGGTGCGTTCGTCGAAGTTCAACGCGACGCGAAAATCGGGAGCCGCTGCAAAATCTCGAGTCACACGTTTGTATGCTCGGGCGTCACGATCGAGGACGAGGTCTTCATCGGCCACGGCGTCATTTTCATCAACGATCGTTATCCGCGCGCGACTGCTTCGGACGGTGCGCCGCAAACCGAAAGCGACTGGCAGATGGAACACACGGTGGTGAGGAAAGGCGCGTCGATCGGAAGCGGCGCGATCATAATGTGCGGAGTCGAAATTGGTGAAGGCGCGCTGGTCGGAGCGGGCGCGATGGTTGTGCGCGACGTGCCCGCAGGCTCAATCGTCGCCGGCCATCCTGCGCGCCTGCGCGGACCTGCAATCGAGTCGAAAGAGAGGGAGTCACAGTGAAAATCAAATTCGTTGATCTAGCCGGGCAAAACCTCGAAATCAGCGAGCGCGTCGCTGCCGAGATGGATGCGGTCCATTCCGCCACTTCTTATGTCGGCGGCCATCAGGTCGAAAGCTTCGAGCGTGAGTTCGCGGAATTTCTGGACGTGAAGCGCGTCGTCGCTGTTGCGAACGGCACCGATGCACTGCGCATCGCGCTGCTGGCGCTCGGCGTCGGTCCGGGCGACGAAGTCATCACTGTGCCGATGACCTTCATCGCCACCGCGGCGTCGATCGTGCAGATCGGCGCGCGTCCAAGGTTCGTCGATATTGATCCCGCGACCGGCAACATGAGTTTGCCCGCGCTGCGCAGCTTTCTGGAATCGCTGCCGCGCAATGAGCGCCGCGCAGTTCGAGCAATCGTTCCGGTACATCTATATGGACTGCCGGCGCAGATCGTCGAGCTGAAAGAAATCGCGGCCGAGTTCAATCTCAAACTGGTCGAGGACGCGTGCCAGGCCCACGGCGCGCGCGTCCGCACTGCCGACGGGATGAAGATGGCAGGAACGATCGGCGACGCGGGATGCTTCAGCTTCTATCCCGGCAAAAATCTTGGCGCTTGGGGCGACGGCGGCGCGGTCGCGACCAACGACGAGGAAGTCGCGCATCGCGTGAGGAGCCTCAGCAATCACGGGCGCCTGTCCCACTACGCGCACGAGATTTGCGGCTATAACTCGCGCCTCGATTCGATCCAGGCCGCGGTTCTCCGCGCCAAGCTGGAAAAGCTGGACGAATGGAACCAACGCCGCCGCGTAGTCGCTTCGGCTTATCGCGAGTTGCTCGCGCCGTTGGACGCGCAGCCGATTCTTGAGCCCGAAGGCTTCGAATCCTGTTACCACCTGTTCGTAATTCGCAGCAACAAGCGCGACGCAGTTCGCAACGCGCTGCTTCAGGCTGAGATCGAATGCGGAATCCACTACCCGGTCCCGCTGCATCTGCAGCCTGCGCTGGCGTACCTCGGCTATCGAGCTGGTGACTTCCCTGCGAGCGAGGCGCTGGCCGACACGACTCTATCGCTGCCGATGCATCCGCATCTCGACGGACAGGAAATCCTGCGAACCGTCCAGGTCGTGACCACCGCGCTTCCGCTCTCGACAGAACCTTTCCCGGCGACGCCTAGCCGCAATGCCTCTCCAGTCGTTGGGACAGCATCTTCGGGTGCGTGAGTGAATTTCAATGTTTGCCGGTGAATGCAGAAAACAGAAAGTGCTCTTCGCGATAGCCGACCTCGCGGCGCTCGCGCTCGCTTTCGCCATCGCTTTGTTTCTGCACGATCCGGACGGCGCAATCCTGGCGCATCTTCAAAGCGCCGATCCGAAAACGCTGGTCGAGGGCAGCATTATCGCAGCGTTGCTTTGGGTCCTCGTCTTTCGAGCGTTCGACCTCTTCAGTATGCGAAACGGCAGTCGCAAGGAAGTGATCGCGATCGTCAAGGCGTGCTCGGTCGCAGCCGGCCTCATGCTCCTCGGCAGCTACGCAGTTCACATTCGAGTCTCGCGCGTCGCCGTCGTGAGCTTTTACGCCCTCAGTATCATCACTGAACTCGGGATTCGCGGGGCGCTACGTCATTTGGTTCAGCAATTCTATTCGAGTCCGCGCATCTCGATCCCGCTGGTCATCATCGGCTTCAACCCGACCGCTCATCTCTTGTGCGACAGCATTCGGGAAGAGCTGACCCAGTATGAAATCATCGGCTTCCTCGACGCCGACGCTGAAGGCCGCGAGTACAGCGGCTATCCGGTGCTCGGATGCCCAGAGCAGTTGTCCCACATCCATCGCGTCCATCCGTGCCTCGAGGCCGCCATCGCCACTCCCGACGCGCCGCTTGCCGAGCAGGCGCGGATGGTCGAGTTGTGCGAAGAATCGCGGCTGCGATGGTGGGTGGTGCCCTGGGTTTACCGCTCTGCGCCGACCGGACTCCGCGTGGACACAGTAGGCCTGATTCCGATCGTCGGGCGCCGCGGCTCGAACGTCGAAGGCTTGAACTACCTGGTCAAGCGCAGCTTCGACGTCGTCTGCGCCTCGATCATTTTAATTTTCGCGATGCCGATCATCGCGCTCGCCGCTCTCGCAATTTTAATTGATGACGGCAGGCCCATCTTCTTCCGCCAGCAGCGAATCGGCGCACAAGGTCGTCGATTCGAAATGCTGAAGCTGCGCACGATGAAGACCGCCGCCGCCGATAGCGTCCACCGCGAATATGTAGAACGTTGGATCTCCAACGGTCACAGCGCCGCGGCCGCCGCCAGCGACAACGGCAGCAAGGTCTTCAAGCTGGCCAACGATTCGCGCGTCACCCGCGTCGGCAGGATTCTGCGCAAGTTCAGCCTCGACGAGCTGCCGCAAATCATCAACGTCGTGCGCGGCGACATGAGCCTCATCGGCCCGCGTCCCGCACTGCCGTACGAGGTCGAGCACTACCAGGACTGGCACCGGCGCCGGCTCGAAGGGCTGCCCGGAATCACCGGTCTCTGGCAAGTCAGCGGGCGCAACCAGATCTCGTTCGACGAGATGGTCAAGCTCGACGTGCAGTACCTCGAAGACTGGTCACTGACCACTGACATCGGAATTCTTTTTCGCACGATCCCGGTTCTCCTGAGGGGTGAGGGACTGTGAACGATCGTTTGCCTGTCACCGGCGATGCTCCCGAGCATGCCGAGCGCAACCTCTGGTTGTGGAATGCGTTCGCTCGCTCGGTGCGCGACAACATGGTCGCGGAGTTTGTCGTGCAGGGACTGCGCGTCGGCGGAATGGTCGTGCTCGCGCGGGCGCTCTCGCCCAATGACTTCGGCCTGTTCAAGATTCTCGTAGTAGTCTCGACCTTCGCGATGCTCGTCAACGAAGCGGGCATCCCCGACGCGCTGATTCAGCGCCGCGACCTCACACCGGCGCATCATGCGACCGCGTGGTGGATGAGCATTGGGCTCGCGCTGCTGACCGCGGGCCTGCTCTATGGCGGCGCGCCCGCACTCGCGCATGTGATGAAGATGCCGGAGCTGAGACAGGGCATGCGCCTGCTGTGCATTCCTTTTCTGCTCGAAGGTGCCGCCGTCACCGCCAACGCGCGACTGCGACGCGACTTGCGCTTCGGCGCGCTCGCGGCGGCTGATGTGCTGGCCGAGTGCGCGTTTCTCGCGGTCGCGCTGGTACTGCTGTGGTACCGGATGCCGACCTGGAGCCTCGCGGGCGGCCTCGCGGCGCGGTTTGCGCTGCACGCGATCACGATTTTGTTTGCCGGCGGAAAAACTCCGATCGGCCTTCCCACTTCCGCCGCGGCGCGCGACCTGGGCCAATTTGCGACCAAGGTTCTCGGCGGACGAACCGTCGATGCACTCTCGTCCAACATTGATTTCGTATTGATTGGCCGGTTGCTCGGAAGTTCCGCGCTCGGCTTTTACTCGATGGCGTGGGATCTGCTGCGATTCATACCCGACCGCATTTTTCGAATCGCAGGTCGGGTGACGCTGCCGACCTTCTGTCACTTGCAGGACCAAAACGACCAGCTCGCGAAGGCTTACCTGAATTTCTCCGGGTATCTCTCGCGGATCATTCTGCCGATCGTTGGTTGCGCCGCGATCGCCGCTCCTGAACTCATCAAAATCATTTACGGCCCCAAGTGGATACCCGCCGCGGTGCCGATGCAGTTGCTCGCGTGCGGGTTGCTGCTGGTCGGGCTGCGCCTCGCCATTGGATCCGTTTACTACGCCAAGAATCATCCGGAGTTCGACTTTTACGTTCATGCCACCCGGCTCGTGCTGGTCGTCGTGACGATTTTCGGACTCTCACGCTTCGGCCTGGTCGGTGTGAGCATGGGCCGGAGCGCGGTCGAAGTTGTCATGAGCATCGCGGGCCAGTGGCTCGTATGCATGCTGCTCGGCATCGGGCTTACCGATCTCTTCGTCGCGATTCTACCCGGCGCCGGTCTGGCGTTGATGTGCGCGATAGCCGTCACCGCCGGAAAAATTACCGCGAACGCATTTGGCACGCAGGGTGTCGCTACCCTGCTGCTCATCATGGGACCGCCGGCGATCGTTTATTGCTGGCGCGAATCTTCCACCGCGATGCGGATGTTCGGAGATACATTCGGTCGCGGCGAAACCAGGCCGATCGTCGTAGCGCAGGAGCTTCAATGAACCAGGTTGCAACACAACTTCGCGTCGTGGGGCGCGAGCCTGAGCTGAAAATCGTTCCGCTCGAGCGTGCACGCGCCGAATGGGACGCTCTCACCGGTTCGCGTCCGGAGGCGACACTTTATCATCGTGGGCCGTGGCTCGAGGTTTTGAGGCGCGCGTTCGGCGTGCGTCCGCAAGTCGCGATCATCGGCGATTCCGGCTCGACCAGGGCCGCTTGTCTGCTCGCCCGCGGTAATCCGATTCGACGCAGTCTCATCTCGTTGCCGTTTTCGGATTTCTGTCCACCGCTGGCCGCGAACGACTCAGCCCGCGAGTCTCTGTTGTCGAGATTGGCGGCCATTCAAAACCGGCCGAGACTCGAGTTGCGCGGCGTCGCAGCAGGCTATCCGTGGAACGTTCTCGATCACTTTCAGCGTTGGACGCTCGACTTGTCGCGTCCGTTCCAGGCCATCGAAAAAGCGGCGGACCGCGAAACGCGGCGCCATCTTCGTCGCGCTCGCGAAGCCGGCGTCACCGTCGAGTGCTCGCGCGACGCTGAGGCGATGGATTTCTTTTTCAATCTTCAATTAGAGAGTCGGCGCCGTCTTGGGGTTCCGTCACAGCCGCTTAAGTTTTTCAGGACGGTGTACGAGGTTTTTGCGCAGAGCGATTCGATCGAAGTGTGGTTCGCAATGCACCAAGGCGAGCGCATTGCCGCGGTCGTCGTGCTGCGCGATGGGAATGACTTGCACGCGAAATGGTCGGCGCGCGTGGCGGGCAGTCCCGACGGCGCCAGTCATTTGATCTTCATGTCGATCGCCGAGCATCACGCCGAGAAGGCCACGTCGCTGGACTTCGGCCGCACCGACAGCCGCAACCGCGGCCTGTCGCGCTTCAAGCGCGAGCTCGGCGCGACGCCAACTGATTTGCCGTATAGCTACTTTCCGCTGATGCCGACCGTGACCAGCGCCGAAAATCTGACCGGCGTGTGGCAAACCGCGTCGCGCGTATGGCGAAATCTGCCGCTGCCAGTCACCCGGGTGCTCAACAACGTGACCTACAGGTACCTCGCATGATGCGGTATATCGCAATTACTCCGGCTCGCGATGAGGAAAAACTGCTGCCCAAGCTGATCGCCTCGATGGCGTCGCAGAGTTGGACGCCGGATCGTTGGATTATTATCGACGACGGGTCCGCCGATGCGACGCCTGCGATTCTCGACGAGGCGGCACGCGCGTATTCCTGGATCGAACCGCATCATCTGCCGCGCAATCGCCCGCGCGCTCCCGGCGGCGAGTGTGTGATCACACAGTTCCTGCCGCACGAGGCTTGCCAGGAGTACGACTACATTTTGCGGCTCGACGCCGACGTCAGTTTCGATTCCGGCTTCATCGATCTGCTGCTCGAGGAATTCAAGCGCGACCCCAAGCTCGGAATCGCCAGCCCAACTTTGTGGGAACCCAAGGGCAGTGAGTGGATTGAGATTCGACAGCCGGAGTATCACACCCGCGGGCCTGCGAAGATGTATTCGCTCGCGTGTTTCAACGCGATTGGCGAACTCGATCCCGACGTTGGATGGGACACGCTCGACGAAGCGCGCGCGATGCTGCACGGCTTCCACACTCGCGGCTTTCGCCACATCACGGCGCGGCATCATCGTCCGCAGGGCGCCGAATCGGGATGGAAGGCGCGGATGAGGGCAGGGCTGGCGGCATACAGAGTCGGCTATTCGCCGCTGTTCGTGCTTGCGCGCGCGGCGCGTGAGACCTTTACCCGCCCGTCCCCCTTCGAGGGTGCGTTGTTGCTCACCGGTTTTCTCAACGGATACATCCGCCGCATACCGCGCTGCGCCGAACCCGAACTTGTGAGTTTCATCCGGCGGCATCAGCACCGCAGACTGCTCCTACAGGAGTCGCTATGGCGTTGAGCGCATCAATCGACACCCGCGAACCTTCAGTACGTATTGAACCGTCGCGGGCGAGTCTCGCACCTACGCGGGCGCGCGGCGGGAGCAATGACGCATTTTCCTTCTGGAAGCTGCCACAGGATTGGGAGGCCGCGCTCGAGTGCGAGATTGCCGAGTCCAAGGCCATCGCCCAGCACTACCTGTTTGAAGAATACCTGGCGCGCGAAGATCGGCGGCCGCCGTCCCGGATGCAGGCCTACTATGCGATCAAGAGTTTGATTCCGGCCGCGGTTCGTCATCGGCTGAACTCGGCTGCGATCAAGATGCGCGCAAAGCGCGAGTTCCCGCGATGGCCATGCGAAAGCGCGCTCGTCGACTACTGGCGCGATTGGCTCCGAATCAGCCTGCACGCTCTTAAGATGTCCGACGCATGGCACATCGGCTTCTGGCCGGACGGAATGAAATCCTGCATCGTGCTGACCCACGACGTCGAAAGCCCGCTCGGGATGAGCCGGATGGAGCGGATGGCGGATCTGGAGGAACGTTACAATTTCCGATCCTCGTGGAACCTGCCGCTGGCGCAATATGAGATCGATTGGAAGCTGGTCGAGCGGCTCCGTCAGCGCGGCTTCGAATTCGGCGCCCACGGATTGTCGCATGACGGCCGTTTCTTCCGTAGCGAGAGCGACTTCACCGAACTCGCGCCTCTGCTCCAGGAGCGGGCGCGCGAGCACGGCCTGAATGGTTTCCGCGCGCCTTCGACGTTGCGGCGCGGTGAATGGATAACCCGGCTCTCGTTCGATTTTGACTGCAGCTTCTCCGATTCGGATCCGTATGAGCCGCAACCGGGCGGAACCTGCAGCGTGTTTCCTTTCTTCCTCGCGCACATGGTCGAGTTGCCCTACACCATGCCGCAGGATCACACGCTGATTCATCTGCTGCATCGCAGTCCGATGGAGATCTGGGCGATGAAAGCGAAATGGATCGAGTCGCTGGGCGGCATGATCCTGACCCTGGTTCATCCCGACTATTGCGGCTCCGGCAATTATCTCGACGAATACGAAAATCTTCTCAAGCAGCTGAACGATTTCCAATCGGCATGGCGCGCGCTGCCGTCCGAAGTGTCCGCGTGGTGGCGTTGTCGGGATCGAATGCAACTGACGGTTCGCGGCGACTTTCCGTCGATCGCAGGGCCTGGCTCCGATCGCGCGGTCGCGAGGATGCTCTCCAGCGAACCGCTGGTGGACTGAGGGAGAGATTTACCATGGCGCGCTTTTTGATGATTGCCTACACCACCTATATGCATGACGGCCGGGTCAAGCGGCACGCCGAAGCGTTGGCGGAGCGCGGCGATCACGTCGACGTACTTTGTCTCGCCACCGGCGAGAAGCCGATCACCAACGGCGTCAACGTGATCGGTCTGCCGATGTCGCGCTATCGGGGTGAAAGCAAGTCCGCGTACCTCAGAAGCTACCTGCGATTCTTTTCGATGGCGGCGCAGCGTGCGGCGCGGATGTCGATGAAGCAGCGTTACGACGTCGTGATCGTCTGCACCATGCCCGACGCCGTCATAGTATGCGCGATACTGCCCAAGTTCCTCGGCAGCAAGGTTGTGCTCGACGTTCACGACACGATGCCGGAATTGTATCGCGACAAATTTGGCGGAGCCCGCGGCGCTGCAGGCGCGAAATTATTGATGCTCGAAGAGCGCGCCAGCTCGTGGTGGGCGGATCGCGTTCTCGCCGTGCACGATCTGCATCGCGACCGGCTGCAGCAGGCGGGCGTCCCGGCCGGCAAGATTGCGGTCGTGATGAACTCGCCGGATACCAGGATTTTCGATCTCCATAAAAACGGCGACTCGTTTGCGCCCAACCAGTTCACCTTGATCTGTCACGGCACGGTGACTCAGCGTCTCGGCCTGGACCTGGCAATCTCCGCGGTCGCATCGCTACGTTCGGAAATCCCCGAGCTACGACTCAAAGTGATCGGCGAAGGCGATCGCCTGGCCGAGTCTCGCGCGCTGGTCGATCAGCTGGGGCTGGGCGCTCGCGTCTCATTCATGGATCTCGTCCCGGTCGAGAAACTTCCCGCGCTGCTGGTTAAGGCGGACGTCGGCCTGGTTCCGTATCGGCCGAGCAGCGCGACCCATCTGATGCTGCCGGTGAAGCTGCTCGACTACGCGACGCTCGGAATTCCGGTAATCGCCGCGCGGCTGCGGACCGTCGAATACTATTTCGGCGACGGCGCGGTGGAGCTGTTCGAACCCGGCAACGTGAGCGACCTCGCGCGCGCGATCAAGCTGCTCTACAACAATCCGGATTTACGCGCGCGGCTGGTCGAGCGATCCCGCGCCGCGCTCGAAGCACTGAACTGGCAGAACCAGCGAAACGAATACTATCGGGCAATCGACTCGCTTCTTACGGCGTGATTGTCGGGAGAGTCCTGCAACAAGCAAACGGCTGAAACAGGAGAGAGATGTGATGGACGTGAAACAAGAAACCAACGGCAAGCCGAAAGCGAGAACCCTGGTCGTCGGACTCGGCGAAGTCGGCGGCGCGCTCGCCGCGGTATTGGACCGCAAGGAAACCGTGCTGCGCCACGACCTCGATCGCGTGAAAATTGAGGAACCGATCGGAACGATGCACCTGTGCGTCCCGTTTCAATCGCCTCATCAGTTCGAAACCGTCGCGCTCGGATACATCAGCCGCTTCACGCCGGCGCTGACGATCATCAACAGCACGGTGATACCGGGGACCACCCGCTCGATCGCGGAAAAGAGCGGGAGCGCTGTCGCTTACAGCCCGGTGCGCGGCAAGCACGTCAAGATGGAAGAGGACCTGCTGCACTACGTTAAGTTCGTCGCGGCTCCGGAGCGTACTGCCGCCGCCAGTGCCGAGGCCCACTTCCAGACGGCCGGCATGAAGACCCGGCGGATGACGGAGCCCGAGTCGCTCGAGCTGGCCAAGCTCGCCGAGACCAC
>PMOH01000301.1 GCA_003161515.1 Deltaproteobacteria bacterium | reverse complement strand
TCGGCCGAACGGAAGCCCCACTGATAGAGCAGTTCGGCGTTGATATCGCCGATGCCGGGGATTGCGTTGAGCGACGCGCGCGCCGAACGAGCCTCCTCTTCGGCCTCCATCTCGCTGCGCACGTCGAGCTTCCATCCGGTGAGCCGATGCGCGAGCCGGACGTTCTGGCCGCGCTTGCCAATCGCCAGCGACAGTTGATCGTCGGGGACGATTACTTCCATCGCATGCTCGTCCTCGTCGATTATCACCTTGGAGACTTTGGCGGGCGCGAGTGCGCGGCATACGAGCTCGGCCTGATCGTCGGTCCACGGCACGATGTCGATTTTCTCGCCGCGCAGCTCCTGCACGACCGATTGCACGCGGGTGCCCTTCATCCCGACGCATGCGCCGACCGGATCGACGTCCGAGTCCTTCGAGTACACGGCGACCTTGGCACGACCGCCGGGTTCGCGCGCGCTCTGTCGAATCTCGACGATGCCTTCGTAAATCTCCGGCACTTCCTGCTCGAACAGCTTCATCAGGAAGTCGTTCGAGGTGCGTGAGAGCACGATGGAAAGGCCTTTTTCGGAAAGGTCAACGTCGAGAATCAGCGCGCGAATGCGATCGCCCTGGCGATAGCGTTCGTGCGGGATCTGCTCCTTCTCGGGCAGGATGGCCTCGGTGCGTCCGAGGTTGACGATCATGTTCTTGCGCTCGAAGCGCTGGACGATTCCCGAGACCACTTCCTGCTTGCGATCCTTGAACTCGTTGAAAATCTGTTTGCGCTCGGCGTCGCGAATATGCTGGATGAGATTTTGCTTGGCCGCCTGCGCTGCGATTCGGCCCATGGTGGCGGTGTCGAGCTTGATCAGAATTTCGTCGCCGACTTCCGCCTCGGGATCGTATTTGGCGCGCGCCTCGGTGACGTCGGCTTCGGCCGCGGCGTTGGCGACCTTCTCGACCACCGTCTTGATTTCGAACAGCTCGATTTCGCCGAGCTCCGGATTGAAGCGCGACTCGATATTGCGGTCGGGGCCGAAGGTGCGCCGCGCCGCCGAATGCATCATCTCCTCGACCGCGTTGATCACGATCGTCTTGTCGATGCCTTTTTCCTTGCTTACCTGCTCGATAACCCGGTTCAGATCGACCTGCATAGCGCCTCCCCGGGGCACGCAATGCGCTGCGCGCCAATAAATTTTGTTGCTCCCTCGAAGCGGGAGCCGATGTATCTACTTGTCAAAGTCATACTCGTAATTCGCTCCGGACATCTCGTCGAAACCAATCGTCTGTCGCTTGCGGCTCGACTCGTCGTCAAGCTCGATTCCACTTTCGCCGACCGCAACCAACTTGCCCACGAACGCCTTCTGGCCGTCGCGCGCGCGATGCGTCCGCACCTTGACCCGCTCGCCCTTGACCGCCTCGAAATGCTCGAGCTTGCGCAACGGGCGGTTGATACCCGGCGACGCGACCTCCAGCGTGTAGCGGCCCTCGACCGGGTCATACACGTCGAGCAAATCGCCGAGCGTCGGGCTCAACTTCTCCAAATCGCTAAGGGCAATTCCACCGCCCGGTTTATCGACCAGCAATCGCAGCATCGAATTTCGCGTGCCCTTGCGAAAATCCACCGAAACCAGTTCATAACCCTGGCGTTCGATATGCGGCTCGAGCAGCGCCACCACTTTTTCGGCGGTCGGATGAAGCGTCAGGGCGTTCATCTGCTCTAACCTCTCCGCTCGCTGTTGCCGTCAAACCGGCTTATGTGACGAAACCCTTTTTGCGACACCAACAAAAAAGTGGGCACGCGCCCACTTCCAAGCAGCAAGATACCACCGCGGGCAAGGTATCAGCAAGGCGGGATATCTGGATGCCGGCGCCCTCACCCGTCCGACGACTCACGTCGTCAGACGACCTCTCCCGGGGGGAGAGGTAAATTTTCCAACATTCAGCTAACATTGCGCTCTCGATGCCCGACCTGACCGGCCCTAACTCACCCGTCGTGGGATTCATCCTCGCGTTGACGATCGGATTCATTGTCGGTCGCACGCGGGAGCCCGAGCCCAAGGGTCCACCGCGGCCGGGGATGCGCGATTTCCTGATAGTCGCGCTACTCGGCGCAGTCGCGGGGCATCTGGGCAACGTCGCGATCGCGATCGCGATGTTCGGCGGCACGATCGGCGCGATCCTGGTGATGCGCTTGCAGCATCCGGAGCGCAACGGAATCACGACCGAGCTGGCGGCGGTCGCGACCTTCGTGCTGGGCGCGCTGTGCCTGACTGCGGACCGTCAATTGGGCGCAGGACTTGGAATCGTGCTGGCGGCAATCCTGGCGGAGCGCGAGCAACTGCGCAGCTTCGTGCGCAACGCGATCTCGGATCGTGAATTCATCGACACGCTGAGTTTTCTCGCGCTAATTTTCATCATCTACCCACTGCTGCCGACCGGCAGCTACGGACCATTCGGATTTTTCGAGCCGCGCAAGATCTGGCTATTCGTAATACTAGTCTCCGGCGTTTCATACGTAGGTTACTTCCTTACCAAGTTCACCGGCGGCGAGCGCGGCGCATTACTCACTGCAATAGTCGGTGCGATAGCCTCGACGACTGCCTACACGACTGGTATTTCGCGAGTAGTAGCAGACGCTCCCGAGGGTGCGGTACCGGCGGCACGCTATGCGCTAATAGCCAATTCGATACTGTTCCCGCGGATGCTTCTGCTGGTCGCGGTAGTCAGTCCGACGCTCGCGATAGCAGCGAGCGTCGCTTTTGCCGCGATGATGCTTGCGGGGTTCGCCGCCGCAATTCTGCTCGCGCCAGTGACGAGAAAGCGCAGCTCGGTTGCGGATTCCAGTTTCCGCAACCCGTTTTCGATTCGGCCGGCGCTCGAGTTCGGAGTGATCTTTACCATCGTGTTGCTGGTGACACGGGTCGCCAAACATTACGCGGGGTATAGCGGTCAGATGGTGGTTTCGGCGATCAGCGGATTGGTGGACGTCGATGCGATCTCGCTGACACTGGCGGGCTTCGTTCAGGCCGGCACGAGCGCAGCGCGCGACGCGGTGATCGGATTGACACTGGCGGCGGGCGTCAACGCGATCTTCAAGTCGGCGATTGCGCGGACGAGCCATGCGCCGGCATTCTATCTGCGGTTGATGGCGGGATTTGTGATCATGTTCGCAGTCGGCGCGGCGGCAATAGCTATTGTCGATCCGGCGCGGGTGGTTGGAGTAGTTAGTCAACTGCATACTAACTGACTATAGGTATTGCTCAAAGAGAGGACGCACGATGCATGAGATCAAGTCGTTCAGGATTTTCCAGACGGCGAAGGTGATCGCGGTAATGTATTTGATCATGTTTGCAATAATGGCGGTGATTGAGTTCTTCGCCGTTATGGGACTCGGCCCTCGGCGACCCGCGCACATGGGGATTGTCGTGTTCGTCATGCCGATCATTGGCGCGATCTTCAGCTTTTTCATGATTGCGATTTCATGTTGGGTGTACAATTTGATCGCACCGAGTATTGGTGGGATCGCGTTTGAATTGACGCCGCGCGGGGATAATTGAGGCGGGGGTGCGACGCGTAAGACAATTGCGCCACATGCGGTCCTCCACCCTAACCCTCCTCCCATATTGGAGGAGGGAATAAGCGGGATGGAAGCAGAGAGGACTCAGTCGTCGTCGTCGCGGAGTTTTGAGAGTACTGACAAATCCTCCAACGTGGTGGTGTCGCCGAGGGTTTGGTCGCCGGAGGCGATTTGGCGCAGGAGGCGGCGCATTATTTTGCCGCTGCGGGTTTTCGGGAGGGCTTCGGTGAATCTTATGTCGTCGGGGCGGGCCAGGGCGCCGATTTCTTTGACGACGTGGGCGCGCAGTTCGTCGCGCAGTTTGTCGTCGCCTTTGCGGCCGCCTTCGAGCGTGACGAATGCGACGACGGCCTGCCCTTTCATATCGTCGGGACGCCCGACGCATGCCGCCTCCGCGACTGTGTGGTGCGAGACCAGCGCGCTTTCGATTTCCATCGTGCCGAGGCGATGGCCCGAGACGTTGATGACGTCGTCGACGCGGCCCATGATCCAGAGGTAGCCGTCCTGGTCGCGCCGCGCGCCGTCGCCGGTGAAGTACGCGCCGTCGATTTGCGAGAAGTAATTCGTCTTGTAGCGATCGGGGTCGCGGTAGATCGTTCGCAGCATCCCGGGCCATGGGCGGCGCACGATCAGCAGGCCGCCCTGGTTGGCGCCGACGCTTTGGCCGTCGCGGGTGACGACGTCGGCCGCGATGCCGGGAAGTGGGAACGTCGCGGAGCCGGGCTTGGCGGCGGTCACGCCGGGCATTGGGCTGATCATGATTCCGCCGGTCTCGGTCTGCCACCAGGTGTCGACGATTGGGCATCGATCGCCGCCGATCACTTTGCGATACCACATCCACGCCTCGGGATTGATCGGCTCGCCGACTGACCCGAGCAGGCGCAGGCTCGAGAGGTCGTGCTTTTTCACCCACGAGTCGCCCCACTTGATGAAAGTGCGAATCGCGGTGGGCGCGGTGTAGAAGATGCTGACCTTGTACTTCTCGATTATCCGCCAGAAGCGATCGTTCTCGGGAAAATTCGGCGCGCCTTCGTACATGACGACGGTCGCGCCCGCGGCCAGCGGTCCGTACACGGTGTAGCTGTGGCCGGTGACCCATCCGATGTCGGCGGTGCACCAGTAGATGTCGTCGTCCTTGAGGTCGAACACCCAGCGCATCGTCATCAGGACGTGCGTCAGGTATCCGCCGGTAGTATGCACGACGCCCTTGGGCTTGCCGGTGGTGCCGCTGGTGTAGAGCGTGTAGAGCGGATGCTCGCTGTCGAGCTGCGCGGCTTCGCACTTTGAACTTTGCGCGGGGACCAGCTCGTCCCACCAAACGTCGCGGCCTTTGCGCATCTCGACTTTGTTGCCTACGCGCTTGAGCACCAGAACTTTTTGGATCGAGGGAGTCTTCTTCAGCGCTTCATCGACGTTCTGCTTGAGCTCGACGACCTGCCCGCGACGCCATCCGCCGTCCGCGGTGATACAGACCTTCGCTTCGGCGTCGTTGATTCGATCGGCCAGGGCCTCCGACGAGAAGCCGCCGAAGACCACCGAATGAATCGC
>PMOH01000164.1 GCA_003161515.1 Deltaproteobacteria bacterium | reverse complement strand
GGAACCAGCGGCAGCTTGGCAAATTTCTGATACTCGCCGTCGGCGTCGAGACTGCGCGGGATCCATCGATGCGGAATTCCCTTGTAGCGAAAGTACGAACGGACCTTGACGGAATACGGTGAGAGCTCGATGCCGTGAATATGATATTCGGTTGCCATCGCATGGCCTCCTTTCAGTGTCAGGAAATTTTTGTCCTATTGGTTAGTCCTCGCTGCTTCATGCGCCAGACGAGGAGATCGATTCGATCCTGCCCGAAGAAGGGCTCTCCGTCGAAGACGAAGGTCGGAACGCCCCAATGGCCGGCGGCCCGGTGATCAAGCTGGTTCTTTTCTATCAGACGCTCGAAGGTCTCGGGGTCGGCGGTGATCTCGCGATCCATCGTAGCGAGATCAAGACCCGCGCTCTCCACCGCTCGAGCGAGATGGTCACCCTGGTCCCAGCCCGGCACGGTTCCGGCCCAGATCAGTTTCGAAACCTCGCTGATGAACGGAAGCCCGCGTCCTTTTTCGCTCGCATCGGCGCCCAGCCGCGTCAGCCTATGTATGTAGGGCTGATGAGGAGCGGCTTTCTGAGTCTGATCGACCACGACGGGATCGGGACGCGGCCAGCCGAAGGGCATTTTAAGCTGCTCAGCAATTCTCGCCGTGTCGCGGAACAAGTACGGACCAAACATAGGATCGACGCGCTGGAAAAAAGTGGCGTCGCGAACGGCCAGCGGATAAACCGGTCGCACACGGAATTTCACGTCATACTCTGCCTCGAGCGCAACCACGCGCGGTACCGCGAGATACGAGTAGGGGCTCCTGAACGACCAAAACAAATCAACCTGCAGGCTCATCGCAACGCTCCATTGCGTCGAACTTTTTCGAGACGCTAAACAGTTTGCCTGCCCGACTTGAGCACCGGCAAAACCTCCTTAGTAAACAATCCGAGGGCTTGCAGCTGGTCGGACGGCCCTACATCGGCGCCGGGTCCAACGACAATCAGATGATCGAGGCTGAGTTTGAGCAACTCCTCGAAGCGGCTCACGCAATGCGCGGGCGGCCCCGCGATGGCAAACCGATCGACGAAGGCGTCGTCGAGGAACTGGGCGTGACCGGCGTCTCCGCGCGCGTGTCGGGACATGTCGTACGTCTCGCCGATTTTCTGCGCCACCGCGCGGTCGTCCGGACGCATCCCCGCCGTCGAATCGCGGGACATTCCCGAGAAGTGGGCGATCGTGCCGACGGTTCCGCGCGACATCGCACGCGCGCGGGCAAAATCGCGATCGACCACCACGTTCAGATATGCGCCGAGCTTCAGGGTCGCAGGATCCAATCCTGCCTGCCGGCGCGCCTGTCGGGCGTGGTCGGCGGCCCACGCAAGGCGTTCCGGATCGGCGCCGACCGCGAAGGTTACCGAGTCGGCGAGCGTCGCAGCTACTTCGATCACGCGAGGCCCCGTCGCGGCGACATCTACCGGAACCTTGGGCAGACCGGCGCGCGCGATCCACTCGTTGCGGCTGCGGAAGCCGTTGTCGAGCGTGACTTCCTCGCCACGAAGGAAGCCCTGCACTTGCGAGATGTAGCGCGCAAAATCCTTGCTCGACGGCGCTCGCTCGCCAATCTTGGCGACTGCGGAATCACCGCGACCGATCCCGAGTACCGCGCGTCCACCGGATTCCGCCTGCACGGTCGCGATCGCCGACGCGGTCACCGCCGGATGCCGCGTCACCGGATTGGTGACAGCAGTTCGCAGCTTCAGATGTTTGGTGGCATGCGCCGCGAGGCACAACTCGGAGTACGGGTCCGCGGCAAGATTCTGGGTGTCGACAATTCCGATACCGTCGAAGCCGCTGTCCTCGACCATCCGCGCCATGTGGGCAAAAGCTCCGGGAATCGGAAAGGTGATCATCCATATCTCGGGAAGATTTTTGATCATTGGAGTCAGCCCCGTTGCTGTCGCGCAAAATGTTCGGGAACCTGAACTGCCTGAAACGTCTTGCCCGGCAGTCCGCGACGCTTGAGCGCAGGGCCGGGACGCAAGCTCATCTCGCGCGGAACAATCTTTTCCTTGCAACTCGGACACGCGAGCGCCGGCTTGGTCGCACGGCCGCATTTCCGATGGACCAGCTCGATCGGCGCGCCCGCACGACCAGCCATCCAGCGGTCGCCCCAGGTGTTGAGCACGACAATCAAGGGAAAGAGATCGATGCCCTTCTCAGTCAGCCGATACTCAAAACGGCGCGGACGTTCCTGGTATTCGACGCGCACCAGGATTGCGTCGCGGATGAGCTTGCCGAGGCGATGGGATAAACGGTGAGGCGTGAGGCCCAAGTCCTGCTGGATCGCGTCGAATCGGCGGATACCAAGAAATACGTCGCGCACGATCATCATCGTCCAACGGTCGCCGACTACTGACAGCGCTCGCGCGATCGAGCATTCGACGGTGTTGATTTCGTTCCAGCGCACGATGCTTTGCCCGGACCGGGACAGTAGCTTCCAAAATAGAAGTTGGTCAAGCGAACCTCGAAGGAGAGGCGGCAAAGGCCCTTTCAGGCCCTCGCCGCGCCGCCCAGGATTTTCGCCTAGTATCCCTTCTCGGGAACGGTCGTGGTCTTGTTGGTATCGTGCTCTGGATTGGCGCTACAGGCGTCGACTTTATCAATCGAGGCGTTCAAATTGGCTGCGATCTGAGCGTCGGTCTGTCCGGCCGCCCTCTGCGTTTTCACAATGTTGCAGTCGACTGGATCGTTCGACGCTGAAAACATCGAGCATCCGGAGAG
>PMOH01000057.1 GCA_003161515.1 Deltaproteobacteria bacterium | reverse complement strand
GCGCGGATGCTGATGCTGCAGGAACGGTTGAGCGCGCTGCTCGCGGATCGAGTGCTTGCGGTGCACGATTTGCATGCCGAGCGGCTGCATCAATCCGGCGTCCCGCAACGCAAGCTGGTGGTGATTGCAAACTCGCCCGATCCGCGGATCTTCCCGGTCGCGGATGCGGACTGCCGATCGCATCGCGTGCGAAGTGAGCCGGGTGTCGGACCATTTTCGATCATCTGCCATGGGACGATATCGAGGCGGCTGGGGCTCGATACAACGCTGGCGGCGTTGGCGTTGCTGCATCATCGCTTTCCGCTCATCCGGCTCCGGATAATTGGAGCGGGCGACTATCTCGACGAACTCAAGGCGCTGAGCCAGAAGCTTCGCGTCGATTCGGCGATCAGTTTCGAAAATCCGGTTCCGATCCAGGAGCTGGCAGCGACGATCGGCGGGGCGAACGTTGGCCTGGTTCCTCACAACGAGTCGAGCGCGACTCATCTGATGCTGCCGGTGAAGCTGCTCGAGTATGCGGCGCTCGGGATTCCAGTGATATGCGCGCGCCTGCGAACGATCGAGCATTACTTCGACGCGCAATCGGTGCGCTACTTTTCGCCGAACAACGCGGGACAACTGGCGCGAGCGATCCAGGATTTGTACCTCGACCCTGCGCTGCGTGACAGTCTCTCGAACTCGGCGGCGAAAGTAGTCAAGCGCATCAGCTGGCCGGTTCATAGTCAGCGCTTCTGCGACGCGGTCGATTCGCTGCTCACTAATCAGAAAGGAGTAATCAAGTGCGTAACGCAAACACATTAGTTGTAGGTCTCGGGGAAGTTGGCAGCGCGCTGTCGCAAGTGCTGCGGCGCACGGGGCGCGTGCTCGAGCACGATATCGAAAGATGCGAGTTCGACGAACCGATTGGCGTGATGCACTTGTGCATTCCGTTCACGCGGCAGGCTGATTTCGAAGCGACCGCGGTTTCGTACATCAAGCGATTCAAGCCGGAACTGACGATCATCAACAGTACTGTAATTCCGGGAACCAGCCGGAATATCGCCAAACAGGCGTTGGTGCCGATCGCATACAGCCCGGTGCGCGGCAAGCACATCCGGATGGCGGAGGACCTGCTCAAGTATCGCAAGTTCGTTGCAGCCAGCGATGACCACACTGCGGATCGTGCCGCCGAACACTTTCGCGCGGCCGGAATGACTACTCAGTGCATTAGTAAGTTGGAGACTCTGGAACTCGCCAAGCTCGGAGAGACTACATACTTCGGCGTGTTGATCGCATTCGCGCAGGAACTCAACCGGTATGCGAACCGGGTCGATGGGGATTATGCGGAGGCGCTGGACTTTTTCGAGGAAGTCGATTTCCTGCCAAACACGAAATACTTTCCCGGCTTCATCGGCGGTCATTGCGTAATTCCGAATATCGATTTGATGCGCAAGATCGCGGCGTCGCCGATGCTCGAGGCGGTGCTCGAATCCAACAGAAGGCGAGTCGAAGAACTGGGTAACGAAGCGAGAATGGCGTTGAGCCCCGACCCGAAATTCATCTCGGTCCCTGCGAAAAGCAAATCGCAATCGCAGGCGGCGATGCGCCGCTAACCTTCGCGAGAAATCAGAATGGAATTGGTACAGCAATCGAGAGCATACAGGCCGCCGGCGGCAACGATGCTGATTGGCGTTGCGGCGATTGGGCTGATGGCGTTGCTGATGCTCAATTTTCCGATTCTGATCCTGGGCGTGGTGGCGGTCGCGGGCGCAATATCGATCGTGTGGGCGGCCCGGATGGTGCAGGGCAACGGCGCGCATCTGCTGTACGCGTTGCTGCTGGTGGAAGAGCTGAGCGGGGCGAGTTTCTTGCCGCTGACCAACGATCAGTTATTTATGGTTCGTTATCCGTTGCTGATCGCCTTTTGTGGAGCGGCGGTTTGGACGGCGTTCCAGAATTCGGAGATTTTACAGGGTGGGTTTCTCGACTACCTGATCTACCTGGGATTCGGCGTCGTAAGCATTTCCTATTCAATATTGCCGAGCTATTCGACCGCCAGGATATTGGCCGCGATTCTGATGTTCATGGCAATAGTCAAAATCGCGCGCGCAGTAGCTAATCGCGAGGATATTGAAAGACTACTCAGTTGGTACTTAGTCGGGACCGGGATCGTGTGGGCGGTGGTCGTGGTCAGCTCGGTACTCATGTCGCACGACGTGGTGTGGGACGTCGAGGAGATGACCGGGCTGGTGCGGCTGCGCGGTATCTACGGTTCCCCGAATCAGATTGGTGAGATCGCGCTGGCGACGATCGGCGTCGGATTGGTCATCTGGAGCTCGATCAGTGGGTGGAAGAGGTGGCTGCTCGCGGCGCAGATGATTGCGGCTTTCGTGCTCGCGGGGCTGGCGGATTCGCGATCGCCGTTTGTCGGTTTGGCGGTGGGCGGACTGCTGTACCTGGTTTGGAGATATCGCCTGCGGGCGGTGCCGATCATTGTTGCGCTGGGCGTCGTAGGTTTCATCCTGGTGGCGCAACTGAATCCCGAATATTTGAATCGCGGCGACGTTACGAGTCTCACCGGACGCACCGATATCTGGAAATTTGCGATCCAAAAAATCGAGCAGCGTCCGCTGATTGGTTATGGCTTCGAGGTGGAAGGCGAAATCATGAAGGCGCATGACTTCCCGATCTGGTGGGGGCCGTGGGAGGACGGGCCGCGCAGCTCGCTGCACAGCGATTACCTGTCGAAGGCGGTCAGCCTTGGGATTCCGATGCTGGTGTTTTGGGTGTTCTTTTTCATTCGTCCGTGGATCGCGCTGCTGAGGCGCAAGGATGATCCGTGGAATTTGAAGCCGCTGTTTTTCCTGGTGGTGGTGCCGATTTTGTTGCTCGATTTTACGGAAGGTACGGCGGGTGATTGCCGGTACGCGGTCGGGATGATCGCGACGCTCTGTTGGGCGCTGGCGGAGAGGCAGCGATTGGCGACGTTACATCGTCGGCGTCCCGCGGCAGTCCCGGAGCGGGCGAGCGCGGCGTCGGCGATACCAGTGCTTAGGCGGGTGGCGTGACATGAATGACAGGAGCGATGACCTTCCGATTTTGATGTATCACGCGATTTCGTCGGTAGCGTGCGCTGCGCTGCCGCAGACTTCGAGTATCGAGCACGCGGTGAGAGAGCGGGATTTTTGTGCGCAGCTCGATGCGATTGTCGAGGGTGGTTATCGCACCATTGAGATCGATGAGCTGGAGGGGCCTTTGGCGCCGCACTCGTTGTTGATCACGTTCGATGATGGGCATGAGAGCGATTGGATTGTGGCTGCGACTGAGCTGGCGCGCCGAGATCTGCACGCGGTGTTTTTCGTCGTGTGGGCGTATCTTGGGCGGCCCGGTTATCTGAGTCGCGAGCAGGTGATTGATCTGCGTGCGGAGGGATTCGAGGTCGGATCGCACGGGATGACTCATACGCGGCTATCCCAGATAAGTCTGGCCGAGGCGTCTCACGAGCTGAGTGAATCGAAGCGGAGGTTGGAAGACCTGCTCCAGGAACCGATCGCAGCATTCGCGCTTCCCGGCGGGCATTACAATGACGCGGTGCTCG
>PMOH01000244.1 GCA_003161515.1 Deltaproteobacteria bacterium | reverse complement strand
GACGCAATCCTTTCCCTCCCCGGTAATCGGGCAGGCCAGTGATCTGACGATCTCGATGTTTAGCACTATGTCTCGACGTGGCACACTCGCAGCAACGCATGTAGCAAAATTGCCACAAGAAAACCGTCGTGGGACACCGACTGAATCAGCGATTCGCACGCGTGTGCGGAATGGAACCAATGTTCAACGTCCAAATTTGGGATTTGCGAGTTATCGAGGGCTTCAATCGCCCTCGCAACACCATACGTCAGCTAGGCACAAGGTCCCTCGTCTTGCCTCGACTGGGACCTGAACCCTGAGAAATGGCACGGCAATTGGATCATTAGCTGATTAGCGATTTCACCCGGCTCTGTTGTGATACAACATAATGAAATCCGTGGGACCCGGATTTCCGCAGGCGATGGGGGATTATGAGCGAACAAGATAAAGAAAAAGAGCAAGACAAGGACCTGGGTGCGTTGAACCCAGCGGTCAGGATTTTCCTCGTCGAGGACAATCCGGACCACGTTTTTATCGCCCTTACAGTCGTTAGACAGGTGCTCGGCGACGATATCGAGTTGGTGCATGCGTCGAATGCCGACGAGGCGCTCCTCATGATCGCGCAGTTCACCGAACACGACCGCCCGGATTTATTCCTGGTCGATTTGCGCCTGCCCGACAACGGCGGCTTCTCCGTCTTGCAGGCGGCGCGCGCAAACGAGGCGCTCACTACTGTACCGATGTTCGTCATCACCAGCTCGCTCTACGACCGCGACATCGCCGAGAGCTACCAGCTCGGCGCATCCGCCGTCCTGTGCAAGCCGCTCTCACGCGCTAAGTTGCGCGACGAGTTGGTGCGCGTCGGCGCGCTCCCAGCGTCGCAGCGGCCGAGCGACCCGGCATATCGCCACTAGTCAAGATAAATTTTCATATCGGGGTGGGGGAGGGCTGTGAGTTGTAATGACTCCAGCCCGTTTTTTTTCGCAGGCTTGACCCTCGCGCCTGCAAATAGGATTCTCGCTGACGGTCTGCTTAATCGCAGGCGCGAACGTCCCCGATCGCGAAAATTATCGCGCAGGAGTTGCCGTGAAACCCTACACCTTCGAGCATAGTGACGCGCTGATGGAGCGCGCGAAAAAAGTTGTTCCCGGCGGTATCTACGGACATCAGACGCCGCTGGTTCTCACCAGGGGCGCATACCCGTCGTTCTTCGCACGCGGCGAGGGCTCGCACATCTGGGACGTCGATGGCAACGAGTACATCGACTACATGTGCTCGTACGGCCCGATCGTGCTCGGCCATCGGCATCCCAAGGTCGAGGAAGCGGCGCGCCGCCAGATGGAACTTGGCAACTGCTTCAACGCGCCGGGGCCGGTGTGGGTCGATCTCGCCGAGCATCTCGTGTCGATCACGCCGTTCGCCGACTGGACGGTATTCGCGAAAAACGGCTCCGACGTATGCACCTGGGCAACCGAGGTCGCTCGTCACGCGACCGGGCGTCCGAAAATCGCGATGTGTCAGGGCGCCTATCACGGCACCCATGCCTGGTGCACGCCGGCGCCCAACGGAGTGACGCCGGAAGATCGCGCGAACGTGGTTTATTTCCGATTCAACGATCTCGAAAGTCTGCGCCGCGCGGTCGAGGAAAACAGCGGCAAACTCGCGGGCGTGATCGTGTCGCCGTTCAAGCACGACGCGGGACACGACTCCGAGTTGCCGGTCGAAGGATTCCTGGCAGGCGTGCGCAAGATTTGCGACGACAACGGCATCGTCCTGATTCTCGACGACGTTCGCGCCGGCTTCCGCCTTAACTTGGGCGGCTCGGGCGAGCTGTTCGGCTTGCGCCCCGACCTGACTACGTACTGCAAAGCGATCGCCAACGGCTATCCGCTGGCGGCATGTCTCGGGCGCGACAGCCTGAAGCAGGCGGCGCAGGAGGTGTTCTTCACCGGATCGTATTTCACCAGCGCGGTCCCGATGGCGGCGAGCCTCGNNNGAGAAGCTGCGCGCGGGTCTGCTCGCGCAAGCGCGCAGCGCGGGAATCGAAGTAACATACTCCGGCCCGCCGGCGATTCCGTACATGACCTTCAAGGCCGACGCAGGCCATTTCGATCGCGCCAAGGTCTTCGCCGGCGCATGCTCGCGCGCCGGCGTTTATTTCGCGCCGCGCCACAACTGGTTCATCTCAGCCGCCCACACCGATCGCGACATCGATCAAACCCTGAACGTCACCGAGCAAGCATTCGCCGCAGTCCGCAAACAATTCGGCGCATAACGCTCCCGTTTTTTTTCTTGTGTCATTCTAGAGCGAAGCGAAGAATCCCGGATCCGTCCTGGCCGCTCCCTGACGGGGAGCGGCCTCGTCTTCGTCATTCGCCGCTGAGGAATCGGTAAACGAGTTTCTGGAAGTGCTGGATGCCGCGTTCGCGCGACAGCATCAGGTTGCCATGTTCGATCGCGCCCGAGCGCAGTCCGCGCTGCACCGATTCGCACAGCACGACATCTTCCCGCGTCACCAGGTCGCTGAATTCCACGTCGCTGCGAATCTGGGCTTCGCTCGGCTCGCCCACAAAAAAATAATCAACCACCTGCCGCGAGTGTTCCGCGTCGATCGGCGTGACAGATATCGCCTGCAGGTTCGGCGGATTGCCGTACAGCGAGAACAATATGTTGGGCCACAGCGTCGCATAGTTGACGCCATTGCCGGGCGATCCCACGATCGGGCCGTAGTAGGTCGAGAAATATTCGTGATCGGTCTCGACCCGGTACGCATTGGTGTCGATCACTTCTGAAAATTTCGGATGCGCGATCGGACAGTGGTAGCACTCGTTGAAATTCTCGACGACGATCTTCCAGTTCGCGGCAATTTCGTAAACGTCGCGCCGCAGCATCCGCATCTTCGCGAAATCGATTCCCACGCGCTCGAAAATCGCGGGCAGTTCGCCGATCACGTCGCGCAACGGTGTCGCAGCCGGAGCAGGGTTGACGAACATCAGCGGTCCCCACGTCTCGACCGCGAACGGCGCCAGCCCGAGTCTCTCTTTCGCGAACTCGCGCTGTTCATTCTCGCGCGGCGCGTTGCGCAGCGTGCCATCCAGGTTGTAGGTCCATCCGTGATAGTGGCATTGCAGCGTTTTGCGATTGCCCGCGCATTCGAGCACCACCTCACTCCCGCGATGCCGGCAAACATTGGCGAACGCGCGAATCTCTTTCTCAGTATCCCGCACAACCACAACCGGGATATCGCCGAGCTGCGTCGTGAAAAAATCGCCGATCTCATTCAGCTGTTCAGTATGCCCGACGTACTGCCACGCGCGATGAAAGATGCGCTCCTTCTCCGCCTGAAAGACCTCTGCCTCGACATACCATCGAGCAGGCAAAGTATCCCCGCGCTCGATAGCACTTGCGATACCAGGATCGGTGAATATGTTCGCAGCCATCTTTTTTCCTGACACGACCGCTCTCACGCGCGTTTCATCTTTGCGCGACTACGCCTGAATCGCCAAACACACTTCTCTCACCAGGTCGGGCAGCGGCCGAACTCCGTCGAGACGAATGACGCGGCACGACAGCGACGCGAGCCACGCCTGATGCCGCGCGAGATTGCGCCCCTCGCGAGTCCCGTCATCGTAGTGCGATGCCCATTCGATGAACTCTTCCGCCTTCTGATGCATCGAGCCGCCCGGAGCAACGGCGTCGGCGCCGAGGCGCTGAGACTCGCGCGCCCGCAACCGCTCCAGGCGAATCGCAGTCGGGACGTACAAAAATATCACGACATCAAAAAGCGGAACGATGGGACTGCCCCAGCCGTCGAGCGATCCGCTCAGCACCCAGTCCGGCCGATCGAGGAACACCTCGCGCATCAGCCGCAAACGATCATCGACCTCGCGCATTTCGCGATACGGCGGATTCGTCGGCCGCCAGAAGTAGTCGTCAGTATCGTGATGCGCGATCGCGAGCGCGTCGGCTAACGCGCGCCCGAGACTTGTCACCCCGGCGCCCGACGCTCCCGTGATGTGAATCCGCCGAGTCTCCATCTAGCCGCTTTTCAGATTGCGCAGCACCTCGAGCCGCAGCTTCAGCTTTTCGCCGAGCCACAACGCGTTGACCGCGTGATCGATGTAAGCGTCGGTGGTCTCCGGATGCACCAAAATATTCAGTCCCGCACGATTCAGCATCAGCCACGGCACGATCCTGGCGAATTCTTCAGGCTCGAATTTCACCTGGTACATCGCTTGCGGATGCGGCCCGACCGGCGCGTCGCGCCATCGGCCCATTTCCACTTTGAAGCGGCGCCCGATCTCTTCGCGGATACGCGCGGCCGTCTCCCGCGACCCACCATCATAATAGACGTGCGCGTGATAGCACTTGATGCTCGCGGGATCGATCGCATCCGCCATCGCGATCCTTCAGTCGATCACATGCGTTCCAGCACGATCACCGGAATCTGCCGCGTCGTAGCCTTCTGATAGTCATTAAATGTCGGCATCACCTTGGCCTGCGCGTCGAACAGCCGCTGGCGTTCGGGATCCTTGGTGATATTCGCCTTGGCCTGGAATTTATCCTTGCCGAGCTCAATCGTAACCGTCGGATTCGCCTTGAGGTTGTGGTACCACGCGGGATGCGTCGGGAAGCCGCCCTTCGACGCGATTATCACGATCCGATCGCCGTCCTTCGTGTACACCAGCGGAGTGGTAAAAGGCTTTCCGCTCTTCGCCCCGGTCGTAGTCAGCAACAACAGCGGCGCATTGACGAACGGCCCGCTCACCGCCTTGCCCCCATTCTCGCGAAACTCCTTGATCAAGCTCTGATTGAATTGCTGCATCGCTTTCTCATTGAACTCAGGCATCGCATTCTCCTTTTTTCCGCTTCCTCTGCTTCCCCTCTCCAGAAGGGAGAGGGGTTAGGGGAGAGGTTCCGTATTCAAGATTCCGCTTTTCCTAAATCTCAGGCCACCTGTCATTCCACGGCCGCGCCTGCTCGTATGCATACGACGCCTGCAGCACCAGATCTTCCCGATGACGCTCGGCCACGATTTGCAGTCCGCATGGCAGCCCCGAATCCGTTAGTCCCGCGCGCACCGACGCCCCTGGATGTCCGCTCATGTTGAACGGATAGGTGAACACGACCGCGTCCAACGGATGCTTGAGCGGATGGCCGTTGATCTCGGTCGGCATCGGCCCCTTCGCGGGAAACGCCTCGGTCGGCAGCACCGGGCATAGCAGCAAATCGAAGCGTTCGAACACCCGCTGGCACCAATCGTTGAACTCGCGCCGCCGCCGATACGCCGCACCCATATGCTTCCACGTGACGCGAACCGCGGCGTCGGTGCCGGTGGCGAACGCGCGGCCGAAGTCGTCGTGATGCTTCTCGAGCATCTCGTGCAGCATCGCGTAACCCTGTCCCGCGCCGACCTGCATCCACGCGCGCCCGGTGTCAGGCACCGGATCGTCGATCGTCGTCACAGTGTGCCCGAGGTCCTTGAACACGGCGGCGGCCTTCGCGATTTCGCGCGCAACGTCGGTCTGCACCAGCTGGCCGAAGTCAGGATGAAACGCGATGCGCAGTTTTTTCGGCAGTCCTTCGAGGATCGCGCTGTAGGAAATTCCCGGATGCGGCAGCGAGTCGGGATCCGCGGGATGGTACCCGACGACCGC
>PMOH01000065.1 GCA_003161515.1 Deltaproteobacteria bacterium | reverse complement strand
TGCTTGATAACGCCGTCGGGAACCGGAAGCGACTGCAGCATATGGGTATTCTGATGATAGTCGATAAACGTGCTCGCGCCTTCATCGGAGAGCTGGTACACCGACTGCGTATCGAACATCGGATTGTTGACGGTGTTGGAAACGATTTTCTTTTGGTCGGGCAGGTACTCGAATTGGAGCTCGGTGGTGATGGGCTGACCGCCCGGGCCCGCGATATCCATGTCCACGGTCTTTTTGTTTCCGCTCTGCGAGACGACGCGCACCGCCTTGACCTGGTCGCTGTGAGTATTTTCGACGTTGCGAATCGCGTCGAAGACAGTCTGCTCCGGCGCCGGAATGCGCGCAGTGAAGTCGGCCTTCCAGTTGTCGCCGTCGTGCGTGATGTTCTCGGTGAGCAGGCCGGCCTGCCGCGCGCGATGCATTTGATAGTAGTGCCATCCGACGATCGCGACGACCGCGAGCACAATCACTCCGCCAAGAATTTTGAGTAGCGTCTTCATCGTTGAATCGTGTTCACCTCATCGTTCGAATGTGCCGACCAATTCCGCCGTCGCGAGCACGTGACCTTTCATCGCGGACTCGAGCGCGTCCGCATGGGGTTTATCACCTGGGGTCAGCATCGAGTCGAGCGCGAACAGACGAAAATTATAGTGATGCAATTTCCCCGGCGGCGGACACGGGCCATTGTAGCCGATATGATCGAAGCTGTTGATTCCATTTTTTCCGCCACCTGCAATTTCCGCGGTTTGTGGCACGCCTGCAGGCAGCGAAGTCGTTTGAGCCGGAATATTGTACGCTACCCAGTGAATAAACGTGCCACCGGGCGCGTCGGGATCTTCGACGACCAACGCAAACGATTTTGTCGCTTGCGGCGCGTTGATCCAACTCAGCGCGGGAGATCGATTGCCGCCGGTGCATGAGTTGTCAGCGGCGATGGCGGAGCCGGGAGCGATAGATTGGCTGGTCAGTGTTAATTGCGCTTGAACTGGAGAAGCATAAGCAATTAAAATAAAGGCTAGTGCAATTGAGATTCGGTGGAGATTTGACATACTTATGATCTCTTCAAGGCACGCAGAGGCAGTTTGAGGCTTTGGCGTGCATTTAGTATCGATTTCTCTGCAAAATTAGGTGCGTTTGTAGGCATTAGAACAGGAAAAAATAGCGGAAAGTATCCGAAATCCCCTTAGATTGCTCTTGACCTCCATCGTTGATTTTGCGACATTCAAAGAGACTCATGGTGGGCGTAAGGGGCGGATAAACCATTAACGAGATGCGAAAAAGAGCATCAAATCCAGGCAGTAGGCGGGTGACGGGGCTTACGTCGTTATCGGGAGATACCATGGCTAATGAATCAAAGTATAGCTTGCCGCGCGTGATGACGGTCAAGGAATTGTCGGACTATCTACGCGTGCATCCTTCAACAATTTACAAGCTGCTTCGTCGTGGAGAGCTGCCGGGCTTCAGAATTGGCACCGACTGGCGTTTCAACGCCGAGGTGATCGACCGCTGGTGCCTCGAGCGGAACATGAAAGGCCCCGACGGCGGTACTTCCAGCCAGAACTGACGCGCGATCCTCGGATCGCGGCTCATTCAATCGTTCGGCGTCGGCGCGATCGCGGAGTAATTTTCGTCGCCGCGTAAGTGCGCGCCTCGTCGGCGTGCGGCGGGCGTGCGCTCGCATCGTTTGCTTCGTGCTTGACCTCGGCACCCGCAGTGCCTCACCATACCGATCGTTCAGATGATTTCCCCAGCTCGCAAAAATGCGGCGCCGGTGCCGCAGCAGGTGCGTCGGCGCGGATCGCTCGACCAGGTGCTGATCGACGCGGCGATGGATCTGTTCGCGTCGTACGGATATCGCGGCACGTCGCTGGCGCGAATCGCGCGGGCGGCGGGCGTGACCAAGGGCGCGCTGTATTGGCATTTCGCCGACAAAGAAGAATTCTTCATCGCGGTCGTCGCGAAGGTGCTCGGGGAATGGGAACTGATATTCGAAAAATCCGCGCACGCGTCTAACGCGGTCGAGTTCCGCGCCGAGTTCGGACGGATGTTCGACACGATGGCGGCGCTCAACGAAAAAAATCCGTGGGTCAGCCGGCTGCTCCTGATCATCGCGCTCGAGTCGCACAAGATTGGGCCGCGGGTGCTGCGATCGATGCGCAAGGCAAATCTTCACGGAGTCGCGAGCTTTCGCGATTTGGTCGAGCGCGGGCAGCGACTCGGGGTTTTTGACACGGAGCTCGATCCGGATTGGGCCGCGACGCAGATTTTCTCCAGCTACCTCGGACTCGCGATGCTCTGGTACCTGCACGGGCCGCGATTCGATTTGCGCAGGTCGCTCCGCCGCCAGGCGCGCGAGTTCATGCGCCAATGGAGCGTCGCGAAATGAAGGCGGGACTCATCTACGAGATCGAGTCGATCAAGCCGCACGCCGCCGATCACGAATATCGCGTGTTCTGGGAAACGATGGAGCAGATCGAGTTGGCCGATCGGCTCGGCTTCGACTCGGTGTGGACGGTTGAGCATCA
>PMOH01000043.1 GCA_003161515.1 Deltaproteobacteria bacterium | reverse complement strand
GAGAAGATCATGCTGCTCGCCGCCAGGATGATCGTATTGACCGCGCGCGACGCGATTAGCCCGGTCACGCTGACCCGGTATTGCAGCGAGAACCCGAAGTTCAGATGCACCACGCCCCACAGCCACTTGAAGTAGCGGACCATCAGCGGTTGATCGAGGCCGAACTGCGCCTCGAGCTGATGAATCACTTCGGGCGTGATGGTCGGGTTGAGTTTCAGATTCGAGACGAAGTCGCCCGGCACCAACGACATCGCGAGAAACGAAATGAACGTGATCCCGAGGATCAGCGGGATCATGTTGAGCAGGCGACGGATCAGGAAGCGGGTCATCGTGTCATCGGCCTGATATTTCGACGTGCGCGCGGCGCCGGATGTTCAGTCGGCCTTGAATTCCATCCACTCTTGTTTGTACAGACCCCAAACTTTCGGCTGATAATTTTGCAGCGAGTTTTTCCACGACGCGTAGCGCATCCCTCGCACCGTTTCGATTATCGGCAACTGGTCGTGNNGCGCCCTGGTCCAGCAGCGTGTCGATCTCGGCCTCCCACGGCGTCGCGGGCTTGGGCTGATTCGGATTCCAGATGTGCAGGTTGCCCGATGAGCGATAGAAGTTCGCGCCGTCGTTCGGCTCGATACCGCCGGTGAATCCCATCAGGATGCAGTCCCAGTCGAACGACGAATCGAGCTTGTCCACCAACGTCGTGAACTCGAGCGGCCGATAGTTCACCTTGATGCCCAGGCCCTCGAGGTCCTGCTTGAAGATGGTGCACATCTCGTTGCGCTCCGCGTTGCCGGTGTTGGTAGTGAGATCGAATTCGAGCCGATTGCCTTTCGGATCGTTGCGCACGCCGGGCTTGACCAGGTGATAGCCGGCCGCCTCGAGCATGTCGGCCGCGAGTTTCGGATCGTAATCGTAATCCTTGAGATTGGGATTGGCGAAGATTTTGTTCTCGGGCGAGATGTCGGCCACCGCCGGCACCGCGAGTTGGTGGAAGACAAGATCGATCATCGATTTCTTATCGACCATGTGCGCCATCGCCTGCAGAAACTTCAGGTCGGTGAACCAGTCGAGCTTCGGATTGGTCACGCCGGCCTTTACGAAATGCCGCGGGTTGCGGTTGAAGCTGAAAAACAGCGTGCCCGTGTCGATCCCTATCTGCTCGACGGCGATGTCGAGCTCCTTATCGTCCCGCTTCTTCTCGAGCGGAAAAACTTCCTCGGCACGCGGCCCGTAAACATCGATCTGCCCCGACAGATAGCGCAGATATTCGGTGTTCTGATCAGGCACGATCGTCACCGTCTGCCCATGCAGGCGCGGCAACTGTCCGCCGTGCTCGTCCTTCATCCAATAGTTCTCGTTGCGATCGTATCGAACGAGCTGGCTCTGCGAGTAGTGCGTCATTTTGTACGCGCCGTTGCCGATCAGCTTTTCCGGCGGAGTATCGATACCCCAGGTGTGGTTGAAATCTCCCGCCTTCCACACCCGCTCGAGGATGTGCGCCGGGATCACCTGGATGCCGAGCGAGTAGAGCAACGGCGCGAACGGCTTCGGCAGATGCATCACGACCGTGTAATCGTCGGGCGCCTCGGCGACGATACGCTGATGATCGATCGTAATCGCAGGACGGATGCTGTTGGGCACCTTCGGATCATAAATTACGTCGAGCGTGAACAGCACGTCGTGCGCGGTGACCGGTTGGCCGTCAAACCATTTCGCGTCGTGCCGAAGATGAAAGGTGATCGATTTGCTGTCGGGCGCGATGTCCCATTTCTCCGCCAGGCCGGCCTCCGGCAGCGTGGTAACCGGGTTGACCCGCAGCAGACTCTCGAACAAATCGCCGGTGAGCTGGCCCGAGCTCGAGTCGGTGATAAGAATCGGATTGAAGGTGCGCGGGTCGCTGGCAATCGCCGTGTAGAGGATTTGACTCTTCGCGTGATCGGCGTCGGGCCGGCTGACGCGGCATCCTACGAGCATCGCGAGCGACGACAGCGCAATCGCGCACGTTACAAACGATAAAATCTGCTGGCGCGGGCCCTCAGCTTGCATTGGAAAACGCGCCGCCATCATCAAAGCTCAGATTCATCAGAGTGGCTCCAGGAGCCGGTGTCAACACGAACGTCGAATCGGGGATGACTCCGTTGACGATCGGCCGCAGATAACGAAATGTCACGCGGCTGGTGGCCGTCGGAAAAGTCGCTTCGACCACGTACGGGAACATCACTCCGCCGATATCATGATAGTCGCTGTAACGGACCTCGTAGTGAACGCTCCCGTCGGCGCCCGTTTCGCGCACCATCGCGAGGTTGCCGTCGGTAAATCCGAGCGCTCGCGTCCCCGACGCCGCGTTGCCGTAGGTCGCAACGATCATCGCGCCGTCAGTCGAAACTGAGTCGGGGTCGGTGCTTATCGGGAAGTCAGCCGGCGCCAATCCCAGCAGCAAACCGACGGCATCGGTCGGCGCCATCGGTATTCGCACGTACTTGTAGAGCGTATCGGCATTCGCCTGTCCGCGCATGAAGCGATTCTGCGCCGGCTCGAAGATCGCCAGGTCGGGACCCTGTGCCGCCAGCAGTAGTGCGACGCCGAATGGCGACATCGCCTCGACCCGCATATTGCCGGGCCGCTGGGCGACGATGTCCTCTTTCGCCTTCACGTGCTGATCGCCGGCCGTGTATTCCATCACCGCAGGACTCTGCACACTCGCGAGCCTCCGATCACGCTCAACCAGCGCCGCGGTCATTTTCTCGGCTTGAACTTTGGTCTCGCTGAAGCCCGGGGTCGGCGTCTCGTTGGACGGAACCGCCGGAGTGTGTACGACGACGCACGCGGACATTCCAACCATCGCCAGCAGTAGCATCGATGCGACCGCTAGCGAGATTGTTTTCCGGTGCCGTGCGAGTTCAGTGGCCCGCGCTGGCGGCATTCTGCAGGACCTGGATTTTATCCTTGAGGCG